>NZ_VNHM01000006.1 GCF_008124625.1 Desulfallas thermosapovorans DSM 6562 | reverse complement strand
AAGGACCACCTTTACATGGATTGGCTGACCAAGCGTGGCATAGATAAGGCTTTTACTGATGTCATGGTTTGCTTGATTACGTTTATAGCTGCGACAATGGTGCAGATTAAAAGCAAGCTATTGAATACGGCTGCTTAGTTGTTATAACCCCAAAAAGGTTTGTTAAATTTGTTGTTATTTGTGCTATAAGAAGCCATAGGTGGTTTTTTGCGCTTTTTTTGCGTTAGGTTTGATCATATACCTGTATTACGCCATGAAACAAGCTAATTCTTGTTTTGGCTTGTGTTTATCGGTTGTTAGCTTTTGGTGTTTTGGTTCGGAATGTTAATTTTGCAATTGGCTCAGTTTACGGTTACGATAGTTGTGATGCGGTGGCAGCACCGACCACATACAATTATAAAAGGGGGATGTATCAGTGAGTTTGCAGGATATCATTGCGGGATTAGAGGCTAAATTAAACGCCGATCCGTCCAAAATGGCCGGTGTCACGGCGACCTACCAGTTCAAGCTGTCCGGCGAAGGCGGCGGTGACTACAATGTTGTTTTCACCGATGGTGCCGCACAACTAAACCAGGGTGTGGCGGATAAGCCCGATATCACCATTGCCATGGAAGCGGCTGATTTTAAAGACCTGATAGAGGGCAAAATGGATGCCATGAGTGCCTTTATGACCGGAAAATTACGGGTTGAGGGTGATATGTCGCTGGCCATGCGCCTGCAGGCGTTACTGGGGTAATTTAAATTTTTATATTGCGATTCAGGCGGGTCGTTTAAATGGTCTTTAAACGACCCGCCGTTATTTTACATTGCATTGCGAGCCCGGCATTTTAAAAAGCTAAATAAACATAAGGGAAATTAATGAAAAGGTTGCAGGAATATGCCGGTATAAGCAGAAACATTTGGATAATACTTTAAATAAATTACCATGTAAGGAGATGATTAGATGCCCAATAGTGTAAAATGGCTGGGACACGCGGCGTGTCAGGTTACCACCACCGGCGGCTGTGTTATTCTCATTGATCCCTGGATTACCGGCAATCCCGGTTGTCCGGTAAAGAAGGAAGACATTGGCAAGGTCGACATTATTTTAGTCACCCACGATCACTTTGATCACATGGGAACGGATATACCTGACCTGGTCCGGGCTACCGGTGCCAAGGTGATTGGCCAGCCCGAATTGGTGGGCATCCTGCAAGAGGCCGGAGTCCCTGCTGAAAATACTGTGGGTATGAATATTGGCGGTCAGGTGGAGGTGGCGGGCATCAAGGTGACCATGACCCAGGCCTTCCATTCCGCAACGGCCGGTGATGCCGTTGGTTATATTATAACCCTGGAGGACGGCAAAACAATTTACCATGCCGGGGACACTGGCATATTTGCCAGTATGGAACTACTGGGCCGAATATATTCCATCGACCTGGCCCTTTTACCCATCGGCAGCGTTTATGTCATGGACCCGCTGCAGGCGGCTTACAGCCTGACACTGCTCAAACCCGGCAAGGTGGTTCCCATTCACTATGGCACTTTCCCCGTTTTGGTGCAAGATGCCGGTGAATTTGTGAAACTGGCCGGCGAAAAGGCCCCCGGGGTGCCGGTGGAGGTGTTAAAGCCGGGACAGGAGATAGTTATATAATTGCCCACTGGCAGACTTTAACCCGGTCTTAATGGCCGGGTTTTTAAGGGTTGGATAAGTGGGCTTACAGGTGTTTTAACAAAGGAAAAATCTAAATATTGCCTAATATTAAAATAGTAGTTTAATTTGCAACAGTAGGTGATAATAATATGCTCAAAGGGATTCGTGTGCTGGATCTGACCCGGCTGCTGCCGGGTCCCTATGCCACTATGCTGCTGGGTGACCTGGGGGCCGAGATCATTAAAGTTGAAGAACCCGGGACCGGAGATTACATGCGTGGGTTTTTGCCCCGGGTGGACGGGGTCAGTGTATTTTTTCTGGCAGTAAATCGCAATAAAAAGAGTATCACGCTGAATTTGAAAAAAGAGCGGGGTAAGGAAATTTTCCTGGCGCTGGCCAGGGAGGCCGATGTGATTATTGAAGGCTTTCGTCCCGGTGTTATGCAGGGATTGGGCCTCGATTATGAGGCCGTACGGCAGGTTAACCCCGGTATAGTGTACTGTTCCCTTTCGGGTTACGGGCAGAACGGTCCCTACCGGGACCGGGCCGGGCATGATATTAACTACCTGTCGGTCAGCGGTGTGCTGGGCATCACCGGGGTCAGGGATGCCCAGCCCGTAGTACCGGGGGTGCAGGTGGCCGATCTCACCGGAGGCATGTTCGCCGTAATCGGTATTTTGTCCGCGTTGTGGCAAAAGCAGCGGGAGGGGCAGGGTGCCTATCTGGATTTATCCATGACCGACGGGTTGTTTTCCATGATGTCCATTCACCTGGCCAATCTCATGGCCATCGGGACGCCGGCGGCCCGGGGGAATATGATGCTGTGCGGCGCCCTGACCTGTTATAATGTCTACCGCACCATGGATAATGGCTACGTGGCGCTGGGGGCGCTGGAGGCCAAGTTCTGGCAGAACTTCTGCCGTGCCCTGGGCCGGGAGGATCTGGTTTCCGGCCATTCTTCCCGGGCTGTGGAAGATGATCCGGTATACCGGGAGGTAAGGGAAATCTTTCTTTCCCATACCAGGGACTGGTGGCGGGATTTCGGCGAAAAGGTGGACTGCTGTCTGACACCGGTGGACACTGCGGAGGAAGTATTGGAAGGTGAGTATGCCCGCAGTCGGGGGCTGATCATTGATGTGGCCCGTCCCGGTGGGGGCATGTTGCGCCAGGTGCGCCACCCCCTGGTCGTTGATGGCGTGCCCGTTAATAAAGCGCTGTGTCCACCTGCTTTGGGCGAGCACAATGCCGAGCTGTACGGCGCACTGGGGCTGGACCGGGAGGAACTGGCCCTGTTGAAGGAGCAAGGGGTTATTTAAAATACCATAATTACCTAATGGTGCCGGGATAACACGGAGCCGATTTTACCTGTACGACATAATTTTTATACACATGCTTTTTCACCAGCGGGAAATAATATACCCGGAGGTGTTTTGCGGTGGAACTCGGGGTATCGTGGCACCAGTGGAAAAAAATGCTGCACCATGCTGTAAATGCTGCCGAGGCAGTGGGTATGTCAGACGAGCGTATTAATGACATAGCTTGCCGGGTGGGGCAATTTCTGGCCGAAAAAGTGGACCCCGGCAACCGGGAACAGCGGCTGCTTAATGAATTGTGGAGCGAGGCCCGGGAGGACGAAAAAAAGGTGCTGGCCGGTCTGATCATACGCATGGTGGATAAGACCGAGAAAATGTAACCGGCTCCCGAAATAACCACGGTAATACGCAGTTACCAGGGGGGAGCGAAGGGAAGTTATTAACCTAGATAACCGGCAGAACTTGCAGCGGTATACCCCGGGCTTCGCGGTCACGGGATTCTTCCTCAACAAAATCCCGTATGCGCTGGTCTTTAAGCATTAACAGCCATGCTGTATTTACCGTTTGAATAAATTTTTTCTGCAATGGCTGCCCCGTGGCTATTAGGGGGCACTGGTAGGGCAAATCCAGGGTTTCGTAAATGAGCAGCAGCCGGCCGTCCTGCTGTAAATGGGGTGCCAGGGGGAAAAAACGGCAGGCCAGCGGGCGTGCCTCCCGGGGGCATGACCCGTTGCAGCGCACAAAATATACCGGGTTGGGCCAGGAGGCCGGGAAAAGCTGCTCGGCGGGGTCCTGGGCCTCCCAATGAAGCCAGTTTTCCCGGCGGGTAAACATAACTTCCTCCCCGGGGAACAAATATATACCCAGGTCATTACGCGGGCCGGGCCGGCAGCACACGCTGTCGCAAAGGGTGCCGCAGTTTTCCCGCAGCGGCGTCGGCCCGGCTGTTATACGGTAAAGATAATGATAGTCTTCGGGGGTTAGAAAAGTGTTGAATGTGTTTGGGTTTTCAGGATTTGACATTACCCGCCGTACCTCCTTTCAGTTTGTTCAGAACCCCGTACCGAGATCCCTTGCAAATTTGCGCGTTGGTGCTCGCTAATTGCCGTATAGCCTTCAACCACCGAAGACAACCTTTGCAACCAGCTCCTTTAGTATGATCGCTTTTATTTTCCAGGCAGCCGGTCCTTTCATATGGATGGTATTACTGTGCCGCCAGTTCATCCTTTAACATTTCGGCTTCCCGGTAGTTATCCATTAAAATTTCCACAATCTCACCGTCTATGCTGTTTGATTTCACCATCCGGTTCATAATCTCCGCCACCTGGGGCCGGGGTAAACCCCGGCGGTACGGGCGGTCCTCCGCCAGGGCGCTGAATATATCGGCTACAGCCATAATGCGGGAACCGGTGGGTAAATCCGCGGCCGTCAAGTGAAAGGGGTAGCCCTCCCCGTTTAATTTTTCATGGTGGTAAGCCGCCCAGCGGGTGATTTCCTCAAAACCGTCAATCATATTTAAAATTTGATAAGTAATGTAAGTATGCTGCTTAATGGCATTATACTCCCGTTTATCCAACCCGGAGGGTTTCTCCAGTATTTCCTCGGGGATACTCAGCTTGCCGAGATCGTGAAGTAATCCGGCCACGTACATATTTTTTCTCTCCCGGCTGGTAAACCCGGCTTTACCAGCCAGCAAAGCTGCCGTGTTGGCCACCAGCCGGGAGTGACGGTGGGTAAAGGGGCTTTTGCTGTCAATTATCTCCGCGAAAATTTCACTTACGCCGATGATCTCTTCCTGGCCGGTGACCGCCGGGCAGGTGCTCAGGCGGCTGTCCAGGATGGAGTCTATAAACTGTGAGGTAAGATCCAGCCACAGGCTTTCCTTGCGGGCTGCCCTGTTAAAGGCGTTTACCAGTTCCGGATCGAACATGGTGCCCGAGTGGTTGTTTATTCGGCGCACTATATCTTCCCGGTTGTCCAGAATGCCGCCCGGTTGTTGGGCCAGTACATCCACCCGGTCGGCCAGGAAAATAATCCGGCTGTGCAGGGGAATGGCATTACCCGCCAGCCCGGAGGGGTTTTGGCCGTCCCAGCGGTCGTGATGGTGCAATATTGTTTCAGCCAGCGGTGCCAGTACGGGCATAGTGTTAAGTAACCGGTAGCCCCTTTCGCAGTGCTGCCAGGGTTTTATGGTCTCGAATTTTTCCAGGTCGGCTTTTTCACTAAAGGTGCTGGTTCCGGCATCGTGGATTACAGCGCTGCAGTAAAGCTGCGGCAATGTGTTGGGTTCCAGCTGCATTTCCTCGGCCAGGTAAGAACAAATTAAAGCCACCCGCTGGTGGTGGCGCATTAAACCGTTGCGGTTGTAATCCATGGCCAGGGATAGGGCACGTAATAGTTTGTATAGCCCCAATTGTGGGGTTATGGATGAATTAACAGTGGCGTGCAATTGGAAAACCTCCGGTATCATCGTTGCATTGCTTGCTCATTAGATAAAGTATATACAGATCGTTAAATACAGGCAACACTTATCCGTACATGCTTAAAAACCGCAGTGTCTTTATGACACCGCGGTTTTTGCCTCCGCCACCTGCGCCTGGCTGTCAAAAACCTGCTGGTACTGTTCCATGGTCATTAGCACGGCGCGGGGTTTGCTGCCTTCGAAGCCGCCCACGATACCGCGTCGCTCCATGATATCAACCAGGCGGGCGGCCCGGGAATAACCGATGTGCAGCCTGCGCTGCAGCATGGAGATGGAAGCTGTGCCGCTTTCAATAAATATTTTGGCGGCCTGGGGCAGCAGCTCGTCGCTTTCCTCCATTTCCACCGCCTCGCCCCCGGGCTGCTCCTCCAGCACTGCTTCGTTATAGACCGGCCGGGCCTGGTCTTTAAGGAAGTCCACCAGGTTTTCCACATCCTTGTCTGAGATATAGGCTCCCTGCACCCGTACCGGCTTGGCCGCGCCCACCGGATAAAACAGCATGTCACCTTTGCCCAGCAGTTTTTCCGCCCCCCCCATATCCAGGATGGTGCGGGAGTCGGTCTGGCTGGAAACCGCAAAGGATAAGCGTGAGGGTATGTTGGCTTTAATAAGGCCGGTGATTACATCCACCGAAGGCCGCTGGGTGGCCACCACCAGGTGAATACCCGCCGCCCGGGCCATCTGGGCTAGGCGGCAAATGGCGTCCTCCACATCGGCCGGCGCCACCATCATCAAATCAGCCAGCTCATCAATAATCACCACTATGTAAGGTAGCGGACTTTGCCCCGGTTCCCGCTCAAATTCTCCGAACAAGGCATTGTAGCGGGTGATATCCCGTACCCCGGCCGCAGCGAACATATCATAGCGGGACTCCATTTCCCGGACGGCCCAGCGCAGCGCCCCGGCCGCTTTTTTGGCATTGGTCACCACCGGGCTGACCAGGTGGGGAATACCGTTGTAGTTGGCCAGCTCCACCATTTTGGGGTCCACCATTAAAAATTTAACCTCATCAGGTGTGGCTTTATAAAGAATACTGCAAATCAGCGTGTTTACACACACGCTTTTACCCGATCCGGTGGCCCCGGCGATGAGCAGGTGCGGCATTTTAGCTAGGTCCGCCGTTACCGCAGTACCGGCAATGTCTTTACCCAGGGCGATGGTGAGCCGGGAGGTTGAACCGGTAAAGGATTTGTCCTCCAGTAATTCACGCAGCGCCACGGCGGCGATTTCACCGTTGGGCACCTCGATGCCCACCGCTGCCTTGCCCGGTATGGGGGCTTCAATACGTACCCCGGCGGAGGCCATGCCCAGGGCAATATCGTCTGCTAGACCTACAATTTTGCTTACTTTTACACCCGGCGGTGGCTGCAACTCATACCTGGTGATGGAAGGGCCTACAGAAACGTGGGTGACCCGGGCTTTAATGCCGAAACTGTCCAGTATTTGCTCCAGCACTTTAATGCGTTGATTAACGTCTTTGCCGGCCTGGTTATCGGATCTGGCCGGCACGGGGGCCAGCAAGCTCAGAGGGGGAAGGTGGTACTCGGAGCCTCCGGTTGCCGTGTTGACCCGCGGTGCCGGTATATCTTCAGACTGTTCTTCGGTTGATTCACCATGCCCCTGGCACATTCCCGGCTGTAGTTCTTCCGGCGCGATCCGGTCCGTCTCCCGGCCGTTTTGGGCACCGCCGGTCCGGGCTACTTCAATAACCGGTGGTGTAAAATCCCCGGTCAACTGCAGCGGGTCCTCATTTCCGGTTAAACCGGCCTCCGGGGCCGGGCGGTCTGTTTTCCCCCGGTGGGGCCGGGTTTCATCCACTTCGGTAAATAAAAAGTTTATGATCATGTTACCCAGCCGGGCTGCCACAGTTTTTATCCTCAACCAGCTGTTTGCCGCCAGTTCTTTGATGGATGCACCGGTGCAAAGGGCGACGCCCACTAAAATTAACAATACCAGAAAAATATATGTGCCCACGGTGCCAAAACCGTATTTCAAGGCGTATCCCAGTGCGGCGCCGGATACCCCGCCGCCTTGTCCCGCCAGCCCGGCGGGGAATGACTGGGACATGGGTATATTCCGGTGTAAAAATATCTGCAAGCTGCCGAACAGAACCAGCAGCCCCCAAAAACGGCTGTTTACCTGCCACCTGTTGCGGCTCATCAGCTTGAGGCCAATGGGTATTAACAGCAGCAAAAAGACCACATAACCCGAACCCGCCAGTATTCTCATGCCTTTTTTAATCAGTAATCCAACTGTACCGACAGCGCCCACGGCACTTGTAAATAAGCCGGCCAAACCAATTAATGATAGTGCAATAAGAGTAAGCCCGGCTATATCCAGCATAATGTTCGAGCCTGAATTTTGGGCAGTGGTTTTCTTTTTTGCGGATTTTGTCAAAACAGGCTCCTCCTTTGGAGCATTTTAGGGGATTATCTCATTTAGAAGCTTACCATAAAATGGTCGCCGGGGCAAGTAAAGCGAGAAAATGCACCTGCGTGAGCCAGCCAGCGTAGAGATTATATAATGGATCCCACATGGACTTTTCGAACAGCTCTTTACGTTTAACCGGTTGATCTGTTTTATTGGGTTTAACCCGTGTGGGGTGGGTTTTTGACGCAAAAAATGAAATTTGTGCCTGTATAAAAGGATTTTGGGTGCTTTCATCGAACTTACTATTAACAATTGTATAATAGCATTAAGTGGAAATTCGGGGTGTGATTCTTGCTGAATGAAAATGGCAATCGAATAAATGAATTTATGGCCCTGGAAGATATAAAAAGTGTGATAATTCAGGCATCGCCCTGTGGTGTGCTCATTGTTGACAAAGACGGCATAATAATCGGCTATAATGATACTTTCAAGAAGCACAGGGCTGTTCGGCATGAAAAGCTAATCAACAGAAAGCTGGAGGATATTTTTTTTCTGGGGAAAAGGAAGGACGAGCAGGGAAATTTCCTAGATCCTCTACTGGAAACCCTGGAAACTGGGCGGGCTTCGTCGGGCGAACTTGAATTGTATATAAGCTTTTTGCATGATACAGCCATCTGCCGGGTTTGGTCCGCGCCAATCCGGGATAAAGATGGCAGGTTTATCGGTGCCTGTGGGGTGTACTATGACTTAACACCCTATCGCCGGAAAAAGAAACAACTGGAGGAAGTTAATCATATACTGGTACAAACCAGTGCTCAACTTTATAACCAGCACATGGAGACCATCAGGGCCTTTGCCAACGCCATTGCGGCCAGGGATAATTACACCCGCTGGCACTCGGAAAAGGTGGCCGAATATGCCCAGCAGATATGTTACGGGCTGGGTGTCGATGAACAAACGGCCAATATGGCCTACCTGGCCGGGCTATTGCATGATGTGGGGAAAATCGGTGTTCCCGAAGCTATACTCACCAAACCGGGCCGGCTTACCCAGTCCGAGTTTGATATTATAAAAAAACACCCCAATATTGGCGTGGCTATACTGGATTCCATGCAGAACATGAAGGATATTCTAACAATTATTAAACACCACCATGAGCGGTATGATGGCCGTGGTTATCCCGACTGCCTGAAGGGAGACGATATTCCACTGCTCAGCAGGGTGTTGGCGGTGGCGGACTCCTTTGATGCCATGACCTCGGATCGCAGTTACCGCAAGGCCTTTCCCATGGAAAAGGCCATTGCGGAAATTAAAAACAATGCCGGTACTCAATTTGACCCCGAGGTGGTGCGCTCTTTTTTGGCTATGGTGCAGGATCACTGGATCACCGGGTAATAAGGGAGGAGTTTGTAATAACAAAACAGGCTGCTTTTCAAGCTCTGGTGCCGGGTGTTGAAAGTCAAAGGACTTTCAACACCCGGCACCACCGGAGATGGCTTGTCTTTTGTTTGCCCCGGTGGGGTTTGCCCGGGCAATGGCTGCTATACTTGTGGCGGTATACACTGCAAGACACGGCGTCTGAACATGCCCCGGTCAGCTCTCCAGGGGGAGCTTTTTTTTATGCAGTATATACATGCCTGCAAGACCCACCACTATTAATATTATGCTGGCCAATTGGGCTACCCGTATAGGGCCCAGCATTAAGCTGTCGGTACGCAACGATTCCACAAAGAAACGGCCGGTGGAATAAAGGATCAGGTAAAGAAAGGCGATTTCGCCGTCTGCCTTTTTTCGCGGCCATCTCCAGGTAAGGACTGTAAACACCACCAGATTCCATATCGATTCGTAAAGGAATGTGGGGTGGTAGTACTGCCCCCCGATATACATCTGCTCTTTGATAAAGGCCGGAAAATGGTTGATAAATGTCTCGGTTACCGGGCCGCCGTGGGCCTCCTGGTTAATAAAATTGCCCCAGCGCCCTATGGCTTGTCCCAGTATTAAACTGGGGGCTATAATGTCGGCGGTTTGCCAGGGGGAAATCCCGTACCGCCGGACATAAAACAACCCGGCCAGCAAGCCGCCGATAATACCGCCGTGGATGGCCAGCCCGCCGTGCCAGATGGCCAGGGCCTCCAGGGGCTCAAGCCGGTAATTATCCCAGGTGAATATAACATAGTAAAGCCGGGCCCCGATAATGGATGCCGGTATGATCAGGGTTACCATATTCAGTATGTGGTTGGGGTCAATGCCGTTTTGTTCCGCTCTCCGGTAAGCCAGCCAAATTCCCAGCAAAAAGGCGGTGGCCATGATAACGCCGTACCATCTGATTGTCAAGGAGCCGATTTGTACGGCTACGGGGTCGATCATCAAAAAATCCTCCTTCAAGGTGCCTGGCACTTTATGTAAAATCATGATAACGGTACCGTTGGGACGGGTACTGCAATATTAGTTTAAAATCGCCGGTTTTAGGGGCGATATTGGATTGGCCGGGCAGCGACCGGGGGACTAAAACCCGGTGACCAAATCCATAAACCAGGCCTGCTGGCCCGTGATAACAAAATACAACCATATTTGTGCCAGCATAATGACCGGTATGCCTATGGTAAAGGTAATGTGTTTGGTCTTATGGTGAAAAATGTACATGCCGGCTAGTGCCCCGGCGGCTCCACCCGCTAACGCCGCCATAAACAGCGTTTTTTCCGGGATCCGGAACAACCGGTGCCGGGCGCGGTATTTATCCAGCCCGAAAAGTATAAAGGATATTAAATTGGTAATTGTTAAATATATTGTTAACATGCTCAATGCCCCGTATACCTTCAGTTAGTAATGATGTTAGTTGGATCGCCAGCGGCTGCCTTAATGGTGCGGGCTTTTTTTGACAATTTTAACCGCCCTGTTTACCATTTGTAAAGCGTCTATGCGGTACTGGGCCAGGCTGGATTTAACGCTTTCACCTTCTGCGGTAACAACATAGGTGGGCGGCAGGTTGTTCAGGGCGATGGCCGCAATATCCAGCCTGCACCTGGTACAGTTGCAAACATTATTTTGTTCTATTAGCTCGTCAATTATCTCAAATACCAGCAATTCCATTACGTTGACAAGGCGCATATTACCATTAACCCTCCTTTTGCCAAATATTTGTTGAGGTTATTACTATGGGCAGGTCGTGTTGCAAAGCTTTTTTACGTACTTGACAATTATATAATTAGTTTATATTATATTTTTTGTAAAATGCAATATTAATAGAAGATTTGAGTTGAGTTGAGCAATTTTTTTCCAGATGAGCTTAGATGAGTATTGTTGTCACGCAAAAAGTGCGGCACTCATTTGAGTGCCGCTTTTTACATGGTATAAGGATTATTCCCTGGCAGGGTTTTGGTGGCAAGGTGCTCACGAGCATTAAGGAGGTAAATCATGATCAAGCCCGGTTTGGAAGATTACCTGACTTTAGCCCGGCAGTATAACCTGATTCCCGTATATACCGAGTTTATTGCCGATACCGAAACACCTATTACCCTGTTTATCAAGCTGGCCCAAAATGGTACGGCCTGTTTGCTGGAAAGCGTTGAAGGAGGACGGCACCTGGGGCGTTATTCCTTTATAGCCCTTGACCCGCTACTGGTTTACGAGTCCACCGGGGGCCGGGGAAAGATTACCTATCCAGGCTCGATAACCAGGCCGGCGGGCGGGTCGCCCTTTAAAACGCTGCATGACTTGTTACAATACTACCGGGTGCCGCCCGTGGCGGGATTGCCCCGCTTTTACGGCGGTGCAGTGGGCTACATGGCCTATGATGCGGTGCGTTCACTGGAAAGCCTGCCCGGGACACCCCGGGATGAAATGAATTTGCCCGATTGCTTGCAGTTTTTCCCCGGAACGGTGGCTGTTTTTGACCACGTGCGCCACACCGTAACTTTGGTGGCTAACTGTCCCCTGGACGGCACCGACCCCACCCGGGTATACCACCGGGCCGTGCAAAAACTGGCCCGGTTGCGTCAAGCCTTGGAAAAGCCGCTGCCTGCCCCGGGGAGATTTACCCTGCAGGGAGAAATCCGTGTGGATTTACCCGATGGCGAGTTTTGCCGGCGGGTGAAGCAAGCCCTGGAATATATCCGCTCTGGTGAAGTTATCCAGGTGGTGCTGTCGCGGCGCTATGCCATGGGTTTTAATGGTGACGACCTGGCGGTTTACCGGCGGTTGAGGAGTGTAAACCCTTCCCCATACATGTATTATTTAAAGGTGGGAGATATCAGGGTGATTGGCTCTTCACCGGAAATGCTGGTGCGGGTGGAGAATGGTGTGATAACCACCTGTCCCATTGCCGGTACCCGCCCCCGGGGCGACAGCCCGGCACGGGAAGAAGAACTGGCCCGGGAACTGCTGGCGGATGAAAAGGAAAGGGCGGAACACCTGATGCTGGTTGACCTGGGGCGCAACGACCTGGGGCGGGTCTGCCGGCCGGGTACCGTTAAAGTGCCCCGGTTTATGGACATTGAATATTTTTCCCACGTTATGCATATTGTTTCCCGGGTGGAGGGTAAGCTGTTGCCCGGTACCGGTGCCCTGGAGGCGCTGGCTTCCTGTTTCCCGGCCGGAACCGTCAGCGGGGCCCCCAAGGTTAGGGCCATGCAGATCATTGATGAACTGGAACCCTACCGCCGGGGTGTTTACGCTGGTGCCGTCGGGTATCTGGGCTTTAACGGTAATATGGATACTGCCATTGCCATCCGTACGCTGGTGATTAAAGACCGTACCGTATATATTCAAGCCGGAGCGGGTATCGTGGCCGACTCCCGTCCCTTAAACGAGTGTGCGGAGATAGCCAGTAAAGCCCGGGCTATGTTCAAGACGCTGGGGTTGGGGGAAGAAAGGTTGGTCGCCGGGTGATTTATTTTCCACCGGTTAATCTGCCAACTGTGATAAATCCCCGGCGGCAATTTTATTGGCTGTATCTCTTAAAAACAGCAGCGGCCGGACAAAATTTCTCTGCACATAATACCAGGCGGCCGCTGCAATTAATAAAAAGAAAGACAGCCCGGTATAAATAAATATCATATTGCGCCTGACCATTTCATTGCTGGCTGTTTCATACATGCCTGCAATTTTATCAAAGCGTTCCAACAGGCCGGAAGAGGCATTGTTAATTTCCGTCACTGCTGCGGGTGTGGGCTGGATCAGTGCTTCAGTAAAAATGTGTTTGTTCATTTCCCAATATTGTTCGGCTTCATTCAGGGCCGAGAGAATTGCTTCATTTTGCGTGGGCTCTATTAATACAGTCCGCCCGCTTAATTCTATGGTTCCGCCGTTAATCAATGTTTTTAATGATTTTTCCAGCGTTTCCATTTCCGCCGCCTGTTTTTCGGCTATTAAGCCGTCCTGTTGAATAATATAATTAAGTGTTTCTTTGGTCATTTTCTGGCTGATGGCCCTTTGTCGCCCGGCTAGATTGACGCGCGCTGCATCCGCTTGCTGGGCTTTAATCATGTTAGTGATCAAAAATATCTGGACCACTGTCATCAACAAGATAAATATAACAGGTATTAGTAGTTTCCATTTGATGCTAAGCCCGGATAGCATATCTTAACCCCCTTTGATGCCTTAAAAATCGTTATCATGTGCTGTCACTGATAGTGTGGTAGGCCAGTTTACCGAAAAACGACGTAAATTCCGGTTTAGCCCCGGAGAGATTTAGATGGTGAACCTCCCGGCCATTTTTTCAAGTTCAACCGACATATTGGAAAGCTGCTCAATATTGCTTGCGGTTTCTTGGAGCGTTGCACTCTGTTCCTGGGTGGAAGCAGCTATATTTTGAACGGCGTTGGAAACCTCACCGGTGGCAACCGCTACATCACTTACCTGCGAGTCAACTTCTTCTATACTTTGTAGAATTTCCTGAAAAGCTGACGATGCCCGGCCGGCTACTTCAAGGCCATGGTCAGTTTCCCTGGCCGATTCCTCCATAAGCTTGACGATCTCTTCTATATCATTGCTTATGCCTGAAATAAGAGTTTCTATTTCTTTGGTGGACGAGGAAGACTGCTCGGCTAGTTTGCGCACTTCCTCCGCCACAACGGCAAAACCACGCCCGTGTTCACCGGCTCTGGCGGCCTCAATAGCCGCGTTTAAGGCTAACAGGTTGGTTTGTTCAGCAATTCCATTGATTAAATTTAAAATATCGGTTATTCTTCTGGAAGCTTCGGCAAACCCATATACCTTTTGTACCGCCTGGCGGGTAACATCGTGCATGGCCTTGATTTGCCGGCTGACATCTTCCATGCTTTCTTTACCTGCATTGGCTAATTGTGCCGTCCGGTCGGCTCTTTCTTTAACGTTTTGCGCTTTTTCGGCCACGTCATCCATGCTGGATGATATCTGTACCGCCGCACTGGCGTTTTCCGTTGCCCCCTGGGATATTTGGTCCGTTATTAAAGATAGTTGTTCAGCTAAATGAGCTGCTTCCTTTGATTTTTCCACTACTTCCCCGATTAGTTGCCGCAGGTTTTTTTGCATTTGTGAAAAAGCAACTTTTAGTTGGCCAATTTCATCCAGTTTAATCTTGATCACCCCACATTTTATAGATATTCAAACTCTGGTTTTCCAAACTATGCCAGGTAAACCAGATCTGTTATTTATTAAAAATTTTAAACGGCTTATTCATATATTGCTGTTAACTGGATCACACAGGCAGGAATTAGTACGGTTAAATCTTTTTCGCATAACTGGGGGTAGGGAATAAAAATAAAGAAAAAGGTTATTGACAACCGTGGCCAGAAGTAGTATAGTCACTCTATCAACTGAATAGTAAAAAAATACTGTGACTATAAGTTTAGCCTTTAGATGAGTTTAGCAGAGTGGATTTTTTATTAATTTTTTGATTGGAGATGAGTTGAGCTGAGATGAGTGACGACGGGCATATTTTGACCGGCGCTCATTTGAGTGCCGGTTTTTTGCGTTTATCATACGTTCCAAGGGAAAGGCTGGTTGCATCATGCTGCTGATGATTGATAATTACGATTCATTTACCTATAACCTGGCTCAATACCTGTCCATGCTGGGAGAGACGGTGATGGTGCGGCGCAACGATGCCATTACCGTTGCCCAGGTGCGAGAACTCAAGCCCGATTACCTGGTTTTATCCCCGGGACCGGGACGGCCCGGCGAGGCCGGCATTATACTGCAGGCTGTGCGGGATTGTGCCGGTCAGTGGCCTATACTGGGGGTGTGCCTTGGCTTGCAGGCCATTGGCCATGCTTTCGGGGGCAGGGTGGTAAGGGCTGCAGCGCCTATGCACGGCAAAATATCCTTGATCCACCACGACGGTAAGTCGTTATTTAACGGCCTGCCCTCACCCTTTAAAGCAGTGCGTTATCACTCGCTGGTGGTGGAAAGGGAAACACTGCCGGATTGCCTGGAAGTGACCGCCTGGACCGAAGAGGGGGAGATCATGGGTCTGAGGCACCGCAGTTTACCGGTGGAGGGGGTGCAGTTCCACCCCGAATCCATGCTCAGCGAATACGGCATGGAACTGCTGGCCAACTTTTTAAAGGGGCCGGGCTTAAACTAGTTTAAAGTAATTTTATTAACTCACGTGACATAGCCTGGCGAGCAATCGGTAATATTTGGGCATTGAGGTATGTTTACGAGCTGAGAGGAGGAGAGCTTAGTGTTGAAAGAATTGTTGCAAAAGGTAGTGGCCGGGCAACACCTTAGCGAGTCCGAGGCCATGCAGGCCATGGAACAAATTATGGACGGCCGGGCTACCCAGGCCCAGATTGCAGGACTGCTTACGGCCCTCAAGTTAAAGGGTGAAACCACCGCCGAAATCACCGGTTTTGCCCGGGTAATGCGCAGCAAGGCCACACCGGTGCGGGCAAAGCATCCCTTGCTGGTGGATACCTGTGGTACCGGCGGTGACGGTGCCAGTACCTTCAACATTTCCACCGCTGCCGCGCTGGTGCTGGCGGGGGCGGGTGTCAAGGTGGCCAAACACGGCAACCGTTCCGTTTCCAGCCGCTGCGGCAGTGCCGATGTGCTGGAGGCGTTGGGGGTGAATCTTGATTTAGAGCCGGACGAGGTGGCGGCCTGCCTGGATGAAGTGGGCATAGCCTTTTTGTTCGCCCCGGCACTGCACGGGGCTATGAAACACGCCGCCGGCCCGCGCCGGGAGTTGGGTTTCCGGACGGTATTCAACATCCTTGGCCCGTTGACCAACCCGGCCGGGGCTCGCGCCCAGGTGCTGGGGGTTTACAGCCCCGCACTGGTGCATGTAATGGCCGAGGTGCTGCCGCGCCTGGGGGTGGAGCGGGCCTTCGTGGTGCACGGTGCCGGCGGGCTGGATGAAATGTCCCCGGCCGGTCCGGCCATGGTTGGCGAGGTTAATAATGGCGATATAAAAGAATATACCATTAACCCTTTGGATTACGGTTTTCAACAGGCGGGTATCGAGCATTTGGCCGGTGGCACTCCGGAGGAAAATGCAGTCATTGTAAAGCGCATTTTAGCCGGTGAAACCGGCCCCCGCCGGGATGCGGTGGTGATGAATGCCTCCCTGGGATTCATGGCCACCGGGCTGGCCGGTGATTTTGCCACCGGTGTGGAACTGGCGGCCCGGTCTATTGACCGGGGATTGGCCCGGGATAAATTGGAGGCCATGATCCGTTTTACCACCGGGTGCAAAAAGGACAGGGTGGCCGGGCTATGAATACAACGACATTACCTGCGGGCGGTGACATGTTAACTCGAATATTACAACATAAACGGGAGGAAGTGGCGGAAAGCCGGCGGCGGTTGCCATTAAGGGAAATTCAGGAACGGATCGCGGATACACCGCCGGCACCCCGGGCGGCAGGTCGTGATTTCGCCGCTGCGCTGAAAACCGGGCGGGTGGCGCTGATTGCCGAGGTGAAAAGACAATCCCCCTCCCGGGGCGTTATTAAAGCGGATTTCGACCCGGCAGCGGCGGTGCGGGCCTACCGGGATGCCGGGGTGGCGGCCATTTCCATACTAACCGACCGGCAGTTTTTTGGTGGTGCGCCGGAGTACCTGGCCACAGCCCGGCGAATCACTAAACTGCCCCTGTTGCGCAAGGACTTTATTATCTCCGAATACCAAATTTACGAGGCCCGGCTGCTGGGCGCGGATGCCGTGCTGTTGCTGGCCGGGGTGCTCACCGGCGCTATGCTGGGTGAATATATCGATCTTGTCCACCGGCTGGGTATGGAGGCGCTGGTGGAAACCCGCACTCCCGGGGAAATCAGGCGGGCCATGAAAAGCGGTGCCGTGGTTGTCGGCATTAACAACCGGGACTTGCGCACCTTCCAGGTGGATTTGGAGGTAACGGCGGAACTTATTAAATATATAGATAAACCCGGCGTGGTGGTGGTTAGCGAAAGCGGTATTAAAACCCGGGCCGATGTGTTGCGCTTGGCCGCCTGCGGGGTGGATGCCGTGCTGGTGGGCGAGGCGCTGATGGCCTCCGGTGACCTGCGCGCGGGTGCAGCCGCCCTGCAGGGCGTGGCGGCGTTTCCCCGGGGGGAGATGGGTGCTCTCCGGGATGGCCGGGGGGTGACCGGCCCATGACTGCAGGCCGGTGTAATCGGCTAAAAACCAGTGCATCCGTCCCGGATGCGGCTTTGGGGCGCAGGGTAAGGGTAAAGATCTGCGGCATTACGGACACCCCCACCGCCCTGGCGGCGGTGGAGGCCGGTGCGGATGCCCTGGGATTTGTTTTCGCCACCAGCCGCCGCCAGGTAACACCGGAGGTTGCCCGGGGGATTATTCAACATTTGCCCCCCTTTGTGGCCCGGGTGGGGGTGTTCGTCAACACACCCCCGGCGGAAGTTGCTGACATAGCCGCGTATTGCGGGCTCACCGCCATACAATTAAGCGGTGACGACGAGATCAACAATAATTTCAGTAAATCGCCTTACCATAACCTGCCGGTAATCCAAACCCTGCGGGTGGGCGGTGGCCGGGGTTTGCCCCGGTGGCCCCGCTGCAATGCCGATGCTTATTTATTCGATACTTATAAAGAAGGTATTTACGGGGGTACGGGGGAGGCCTTTGACTGGGGGATACTGCAAAATATAGATTGCCCCAAACCCGTGATACTGGCCGGGGGACTTAACGCCGCCAATGTGCGGGCTGCCGTAAAGCTTGTCAAACCTTATGCCGTGGACGTTTCCGGCGGGGTGGAAACCGGCGGGCACAAGGATATAGACAAAATTAAAGAGTTTATAGTACAGGCCAAGGGGGTTTTAATATGACCATGCCATTACCGCTACCCCTGGCGGTGGGTTTCGGTATCGCCCATCCCCGGCAGGCCGCCGGTGTGGCCCGGTACTGCGATGCCGTGGTGGTGGGCAGCGCGCTGGTAAATATCATCGCCCGGCATGCCGGTGAGCCCGGCATGGTGGAAGCGGTTAGCCGGCGGGTGCGGGATTTGAAAAAGGCCCTGACCGGGGTGGAGGTGAACCAAATTGCCGCCTTATAAACTGGTGAGCAGGGAAAGTAAGCCCGATAATACCGTGGTGCAGGTGGGGGATTGCCTGATCGGGGGTAAAACCCCGGTGGTAATAGCCGGGCCGTGTGCCGTGGAAAACGAGGAAATGATGGTCAATCTGGCCTGCCGGCTGAAGCGGATGGGGGTCCGGATGCTGCGGGGCGGAGCATACAAGCCCCGCACCTCGCCCTATTCGTTCCAGGGCCTGGGTGCCGATGGTTTGCGTATACTGGCCGAAGCCGGGCGGGTGGCCGGTATGCCGGTGATCACCGAGGTGACGGACGTGCGGCACCTGTCCGAGGTATGCCGTTACGCCCACATGATCCAAATCGGCAGCCGGAATATGCAGAATTTCGGGTTATTAAAGGAAGTGGGCCGGGTGGGTTACCCCGTGCTGCTCAAGCGGGGCTTTTCCGCCACGCTGGAGGAATGGCTGCTGGCCGCGGAATACATTTTGGCCGAAGGTAACCAGCAGGTGGTTTTGTGCGAGCGGGGTATCCGGGGCTTTGAAACCTACACCCGGAATATCTTCGATATCAATGCCGTGGCGGCGGTGAAAAATATCTCCCACCTGCCCCTGATTGCCGACCCCAGCCACGGCACCGGCCGCCGGGAGCTGGTGTTGCCCGTGGCCCGGGCCGCCCTGGCCGCCGGTGCCGACGGCCTGATGCTGGAGGTGCACCCGGCTCCGGAACACGCCCTTTCCGACGGGCCGCAGTCGCTGCCGCCCGGTGATTTGGCCGTGTTTATGGAAGAACTGTCGGGTGCCGGTGCAGGACGCCGCAGTTCACGGGCCAGCGCTTAGGTGAAAAGTTTAATGTCAAGGGAATTTAGTGTTCCGGTAATGGAGTTCAACGGAGTTAAAAACATATTCAATTTGAGGAAATATAACTGGACCGGTCAAACCCGGTCCTGTTTTTTTATATAGAGCATCTAATCTAAAGTATATCTATTAAAGGCGGTTTAAAAAACCCGTGCGAAATCCACTTATAATCTCTAATTAAATAATATTATTGCTGAATTTTATTTTTTTAGTATAATAAGTAATTAGCTGCTTAAAACAACATCATTGTAGCATGGAAGGATGGTATATTATGGGTTTGCTGGTCTTTTTAACGCTTTTTCCCATTATGGCTATTGTATATTTAATGGTTAGAAAACAATTTGCAGCAGATGTCAGTGGTACGGTAGGTTGGGTGTTAACTATCATGATAGCTTTAATTTTTTTTAACACCTCTCTTGAAGTTAGTCTTAAATCCAGCCTTGCCGGCTTTATCTCTTCCTTCCCTGTTTCCATTATGGTCTTCGCCTCAATTTTTCAAATTACCTTTATGCAGGCTACCGGTGCTCTGCAAAGAATAGTGGTATTCATCAAAACACTGGCTCCAACTGATAAACCAGTTCAGATTATGCTGCTCTGTGTAGGTGCGGGGACCCTTCTGGTATCTATTGGTGCCACTCCGGTATCTATTTTGCCCCCCATTTTGCTGGCTATGGGGTACTCCACCTTTGTGGCCATTGCCTTGCCGGCAATTGGTTTTGATGCCCTGTGCACTTATGCACTACTGGGTTCCGCTCTGGTTATTATTGGCGACTTGACAGGTACTTCACTGGTGGAGTCGGCCAGGGTGATTTCAATATTTCTACCGGTAATATCCACCGTAATTGGATTCGGTATGCTATATATCGTAGGCCGGTTCAAGTTAGTCAAGGAAGGGCTTGTACCGTGTGTACTGGCCGGCTTGACCAATGGCGGTGCCGCCATTGCCATGAGTCATATTCCTTTTCTGAGTTCAGGAGTTGTATTAACAGGCGTGGTTGCAGGAATGTGCACAATTTTAGTAATGCTTGCCTATTTACGGGTCACCGGCCAGCCAATTATTGACCGGTCCAAACTAACCGCAGAAGATCTAAAC
Organism: Desulfallas thermosapovorans DSM 6562; assembly: GCF_008124625.1. NCBI lineage: Bacteria > Bacillati > Bacillota > Clostridia > Eubacteriales > Desulfallaceae > Desulfallas > Desulfallas thermosapovorans. Next base: position 153,137 of record NZ_VNHM01000006.1, on the reverse strand, counting down.
ACGGAAAAAGAAATGTCTCTGTTAAAGGCCCTTTCTCCCTGGTTGATCCTGGTTACCTTGTTGTTGGTGATCAACTTTTATAAACCCATATTTGACCTGCTTTTTAACGGCATTACCACGGCAGTCTCAATAATTCCGGGCCAGACCATTAAAACAAGATTGCTCTGGAACGCCTACACCTGGGTGTTTATAAGTACGGTTCTATCATTTTTAATTATCAAACCTTCAGGTAAAGCCATCAAGGAAACCTGTTCCAAATGGCTGGCGCGGGCTCCAAGGCCGACTTTTGCAGCGGGTGTGTTTTTTGCCACTGCCTTTGTGCTTAATAATTCAGGGATGCAGGATACAGGTGTTGTTTGGGAGATTACCAACCCCAACTCAAATATGATTGCGGTATTAGCCCAGGCGTCGGCAAACACCTTCGGTCCCCTGTACCCGTTCATCAGCAGTTACCTGGGGTTGTTCGGGGGTTTTGTCAGCGGCAGTGAGGCATCAACCATTGCCATGTTTACAAAATACCACCTGTTAACTTCGGAAATGCTTAATGTTGATTCTTTGATAGTTATTGCGGCAACCGCCATCGGTGGGGGATTGGCAAGTGTAATTTCCCCGGCTAAATTGCAAAACGCCGCTGCCACCATAGATGCGCTGGGTATAGAAAGCCAGGTGATTAAAACAGCCTTTGTTATTTCCATCATGTTAACAACCATTTGTGCCATTATGGCTATGCTGTTAATATAAATACATTGGTAACCGGTGTATTAGCTTGACTTAACCCTTACACCGAATATAAAATTAGCTTTAAAATTAGACCGGTAACAAACACTCAAGGGAGTAAACCCTATGCTAGCTTTAAAAGACGTGGTACTGGTAAAGGATAACAAAACTATTTTACAAATCGATGATTTCCATCTGGAGAGAGGGGAACGCCTGGCGGTGATTGGCCCCAACGGAGCGGGCAAGAGCACCTTTTTAAAAGTGCTGGCTTTGCTGGAGCCTCCCACATCCGGGGAGGTATTTTTCCGGGGGGAGAAGGTGACGGGTAAAAACAGCCTGGACTTTCGTCGCCGTATGGCCGTGGTGTTTCAGGAACCGCTTTTGTTAAATACCACAGTGTTCAATAACGTCGCCCAGGGCATGTATTTCAGGGGTATCACCGGGGCCCAAAGGCAGCGCCGGGTGGATTACTGGCTGGAGCGGTTCGGCATAACCGCCTTGCGCCACCGCAAGCCGCTGCATTTGTCCGGAGGCGAGGCACAGCGGGTCAGCCTGGCCCGGGCATTCGTTTTAGAACCCGAGGTTGTATTTTTAGATGAGCCCTTTTCAGCCCTTGATTTTTCCACGCGGCTGGAGCTTCTGGAGGAGTTGGGGGCACTGCTGGCCAATACCGGCGTCACCACCGTTTTCGTTACCCATGATTTTAACGAAATTCCCTACCTCACGGATAAAGTGGCGGTGATAGATCAAGGCAATATGGTTTACAAAGGCGGGTTAAAAGAATTACTGGCGGGTGAGGTCACTGTGCCGGCGGTGCAGCGATTATTGGAGCCCTTTAAAAGGAGCGGCTTGATTCCGGGTTAGCAGCTAAAGAGTTCATATTACATCCGGTGCCGGGTTAACTAATCCGGGGGCCTGTGTATTGACCGTGTGGCGTAATGATATATAATATAAAAAAATAATAATTCAACCGGGGGAGCTCATGATATGGGCTGAGAAAGGGCTGTAAGCACCTGACCCGTTGACCTGATCGGGGTAATGCCCGCGTAGGAAAGGTTTGAACTACATTTATAAAGCGCACCTGACCTGTGGGTGCGCTTTTAAATTTTTTATTACTGTGAAAGGAGATTATCGATTATGAGCAGGTTGAAGGTTCTTTTTCATGTCAATGAAAACCCAAGGTGGCCCAGGGTAATTGTAAATGTCCAAAATTTTATCAAGGACGTTGGGCAGGGCCAGGCGGATATTGAAATTGTGGCCAACGGTGCAGCGGTAACCGCTTATGGCAGTGGCCCGGAGGAGGACCTGCACCGGGAAATGCAAGAGTTGGCCGCGTTGGGGGTTGTTTTTGCCGCTTGCCGCAATGCACTGAATATGCACTCTTTGGCTGAAAAATCATTGCCCGCCTATGTCCGGGTAGTGCCGGCGGGTATAACTGAAATCGCCAAAAAACAATCCCAGGGATATGCTTACATAAAACCTTGATCACGCATACTAACACAGAGTAAAACCTAATTAAAACGAAGGTGAATCAATGCGTTGTGTTATATTGACCGGGGGCACGGTGGAGGATTTGCAGTGGCTAAAGCGTGTCCTGGCCGGGGCCGACCGGCTGATTTGTGTGGACAGCGGGACAAATTATGCGGCCGCTTTGGGTATTGTCCCCGGGGTTATTGTGGGGGATATGGATTCCATAGACCCGTCATTGCTGGAAAGTTACCGGCGGCAGGGGGTGGCCATCAAGGAGTACCCCGCCGAAAAGGATGACACCGATACTGCCCTGGCTTTAGCCGAGGCGCTGGCCTGCCGCCCGGATGAAGTGATAATCCTGGGGGCCACGGGCAATCGTTTTGACCATACCCTGGCCAATGTGCACCTGCTGCGGGTAGCCCTGGACCACCGGGTCCCGGCCAGGATTATCAATGAATACAACGAAATCAACCTGGTGGCACCCCGGCAGCCCGCTGTGGTCAAGGGACGGCCGGGCGATGAATTTTCGCTGTTGCCCCTTACCGGGGTGGTCACGGGGGTGCAGGTGCGGGGTGCCCGGTGGCCGCTTGAAAACGCCACCTTCAGCATAGGCAACCCCTATGGTATCAGCAACCGGTTGGCCGGTAACCGGGCTGATATTACCATCGCCTCGGGATTGATGCTGCTGGTCAGAGTAAAATAAATCGCTGCGAATGATGTGATACCGGCGATGCCATGATACCGGGCGTTGGAAGTCTGAAAGAAATTCTTTCATGACGTTTTGCGCCCTGGGAAGGCATGAAGACAAGGTTTAAAGGTAAAAAGAGGAAATATTGTAACTGGTAGGGCAAAAAGGAGTGCATAAAAAATGCCCGTGATTAATGTCAGTTTTCAGGTGCTGCCCCAGGTGCCCGGCGGGGATATTTACGGGGTGGTGGACAAGGCTATAGCAGTGGTGCAGCGGTCCGGTGTTCCTTATGAGGTGGGACCCATGGAAACCACCATGGAAGGGGAACTGGATGAATTGCTGGAGATAGTGAAAAAAGCCCAGCAGGCCTGTGTAGATGCCGGGGCACGGCGGGTAGTAACCCTGGTTAAAATAGACTATGCCCCCCAAGGGGTGACCATGGCGGAAAAAGTAGGTAAATACAGGGGTTAAGGATGAGGGTTGTGCAGTTTTTGCGGGTATAGGGGATTACCGGGTTAATTCTTCAATTAGCTTGTGCAGGTTGGCCTCAAACCGGACATCGTCCTCGGGTGTACGCTTGCGCGGGCCTTTGGTGCGCCCGCCACCCCGGCGCAGCCTGGCCTTGCCTTCCCTTTCCTCCAATAAAAAAACAATGGTTTCCTTGCGGAATATCTTTCCACCGGGTGATATGGCCGCGGCTCCTTTACCCAACACCATGGCGGCCAGGCCAGTGTCCTGGGTGACCACAATATCGCCCCTGGCCGTCATATTGGTGACGGCCAGATCGGTTTCCTGGGCAGCATTTCCCACAACGGTATGGTGTTCGGAATTAATATTATGATTAAAACTGGCCACAGTTTGCAGGGTAATGCCATAAGCGGCGGCCAGGCGGGTACATATATGCAGTGCATTTTTAGGACAAGCGTCGGCATCAACGATAATTTTCATTTTACTCGCCTTCTTCTATTTGCCGGTACCGGCCTCGGTAACTTCGTGAAAGGCAAGTCCAATCAGGCCCGGTCCGGTATGTACCACCATTACGGGGCTTAACTGGCTGAACATGGCTTCATTAACCTTTAAATCCTTCATATTTAGTATCCTATCCAAAAGTGACTCCGCTTCCTCCCGGGCATCACCATGGGCCACGGCCAGATTGATTCTTTTACCCGCCGCCTGTTCCCTTAAAATATCCACCATCTTACTGATGGATTTTCTTCTGCCCCGGGCTTTGCAAAAGCTGTAATACTTGCCCTCATCGTTAATGGAGATAATCGGCTTAATGTCCAGTATCTGCCCCAAGGTCCCCTCAACATAACCAATCCGCCCGCCTTTTTTCAGGTATTCCAGAGTTTTGACCACAAAGTATACCTTGACGTTTTTTTGCAACTTCCGTACCCGGGCGATTACATTTTCAAAACACAGGCCGCTTTGGATACATTGGCTGGCTTCCTGCACCAAAAAACCCAGGGCCAGGGACAGGGCCTTGGAATCAATTACTTCCACCATCATTTTGTTAAATTGCCCGGCCACCATTTTTACGGTTTCATATGTGCCGCTAAGCCCGCTGGAAATGTGGATGGCTATGGCGTGGGTAAAACCCCGGGCGTAAAGTTTTTCAAATAACGAGCGGGTCTCTTCGGGTGAAGGTTGGGAAGTGGTGGGCACCTCCCGGGAAAAGTTATTATATACCTCCTGGGGCTTTATTTCCAACCTGTCTGCAAAAATGCGGTCCTTGTAAATAATTTTTAAAGGCAGCATCCAGGCATTTAGCTTTTGTAACAGTTCATCGGGCAGGTCGCAAGTACTGTCGGTAATTAGCGCGATTTTTTCGGCATTCATTAATTTCCCCCATTTTTATAAATTCTTCCACTATATTTTCGCTGCTGTTTACAGGTTTACCTTTATTTTAAAATTAAATTTAAGAGCCAGTTCGAAAAGTATTGATGGCCGGGTGCTTGGCACCAAAGGTTGCCTTTCCAGTAGACTCTTTAATTGTGAATCCAGGTACCCCATCAAATCAAAAGATGCTCCAAAAAAAGACTGGTATTTTATGTTTTATGGAAGGAAAAACCATATTTATCTAGAATAGGAAATTAGATATAACTTTAATGGGGGGATTGGTTGTGCTAATAGAAGGGGCAATGATTTTGACATGGCTGAGTGCGGGTGCGGCAGTTGGTTCACTTTTAACCTATCGTTTTGTTAACGGTACCTTGAATCAAGAGATGGAAGAAAAATTACGCAGCAGTGTTGTGGAAAACGAAGCATTAAGCCGGACTAACAGTATTTACCGGGAACGTATCGAGCAGTTGGAAAATACTTTGTTCAGTAATGAAAAGTATCTGGAGATGGCCGGCGAAATTGAGCGCTTAAGTGCCGAGAATTTCAAATTACGCGGCAGGCTCAGGGATTTGGCGTGCCTGGTGGAGGCCGAAAAGAAAAAAACCACCTGGGAGCGGGTGGAACAGTTGGAGAAATCGGTATTGGATATGCGCCGTCGTATGGAAAATGGACAATACCGCCCGGAGGTTATTTACCCGGTGGGCTTTTTGCCGGCCAGATCAGAAATTGCCGCCACTGTAGAAGAACCAGCAACGGTAGAAAAACCAGGCCCGGAGAAACCTAAAAAATGGGCTTCAATATTAAGGGCAAGAAAATTATAAAAAGTGCTTATTGTAATTTGAATAGTTTTCTCATATTATTATATCAGGTACTCGTGGAATTGTTTTGCGGTGTTTGTCTGTCCTCTTATGAATAGGCGAATCATCTGTCAAAGGTTCCATAGGGTAATAATAATTCATAAGGAGGACAATTTTAAAGGTATGGTTTTCTCGGACAAGAATTTAGTTTGCAGGGATTGTGGTGAGGAGTTTGTATTTACGGCCGGTGAACAGGAATTTTTCTTCGAAAAAGGTTTCGAAAACGCTCCTTCCCGCTGCCCGGAATGCCGCAAGGCGCGCCGCCAGAATAATAATTTCCGTGCCGGTGGTGCAAGGGAAAGGCAAATGTATGAAGTAGTTTGTGATGAATGCGGCGCAATGACCAGTGTACCTTTTAAGCCCAACGGCAGCAGGCCGGTTTACTGTAAGGATTGTTTCCAGTCCAAGCGTAATGCCCGTTCCTGGGCCTAAATGATTGGTAGTAAAAACGTTAACGACATAAAACTAACCTTATTGGTTTTACGATAAACCGACAGGCGGGTTCAAAACCCCTTGGCGGTTTTTTTTGTTTTTATTACCTTGTATTGTGTTTCCTTGCCCAGGATAAAATAAAAAAATCATACATGAGATAACGGAGGTATCATAATGTTTTATTTCCGTACTGTTACAGTTAAACCGCCACTGCCGGAACGCATTGCCCGCTTGCGTGAATTGTCCTACAACCTTTGGTTTAGCTGGCATAAACCGGCCAGGGAACTGTATCAGGAGATTAACTCCGATCTTTGGGAGCGGGTGGAACATAACCCGGTGAAGTTTTTATTGGGGGTGCGCCGGGAAGAATTGGACCGGGCGGCAGCCGATCAGCATTTTTTAAACAAGTATGATGCGGTCATGGCTGATTTTGACCGGTATATCAACGATGAAAAATGGTTTACCAGGGTTCATTCCCGTTATAAAGATAAAATCATTGCTTACTTTTCCGCTGAATTCGGCATACATGAATCCTGTCCCATTTATTCCGGCGGTCTTGGCGTGCTGGCCGGGGATCATATCAAATCGGCCAGCGATCTTGGTTTGCCGTTGGTGGGGGTGGGTTTATTATACAAGCATGGTTACTTCAACCAGTTTATTAATCCCGACGGTCGCCAGGAAACATATTACCCGGATTTGAATTTTAATGAAATGCCCATTACACCGGTGGTTGGAGACAGCGGCCTGGATACCACCGTATCGGTGGAGTTGCCCGGTAGGACTGTGTTTGCAAGGATATGGAAAGCCCGGGTGGGATTGGCACAGTTGATTCTTTTGGATACCAACCTTCCATTAAATATGGAAGAAGACCGCCGGATCACCGGCCAATTATACGGTGGCGACCGGGAGATGCGCATTCAACAGGAAATATTACTAGGTGTGGGGGGGGTCAGGGCATTAAGGGAGTTGGGTATAACTCCGGCAGTCTGGCATATTAATGAAGGGCACTCTGCTTTTTTGACCCTGGAACGGCTGCGGGAGATGGTCAGCCAGGGGGTGCCTACAGCCACAGCCCGGGAAGCTATCCGGGCCAATACCATATTTACCACCCATACTCCGGTACCTGCCGGGCATGATGTTTTTGAACGCCATCTGGCGGAAAAGTACCTGGCTGAATTATGCCGGGATACCGGCATGGACTGTGATAAACTATTGGAGCTTGGTTGGGATGCCGATCAAAACGAATTTAATATGACCGTTTTAGCTACGCGTATGGCGGGTTTTTGTAACGGAGTCAGTAAATTGCATGGTGAAGTTACCCGCCAGATGTTGCACCGGTTTTATCCATCCATTCCCGTCGAGGAAGTTCCGGTTACTTCGGTAACCAACGGGGTGCATACCAGGTCATGGATTGCTGAGCCATGGAAAAATCTTTTCAGCAAATACCTGGGTGAGGACTGGATGGACCAGGTGACGAACCCAAACTTTTGGCGGCGGCTTGATGATATTCCCTCGCAGGAGATTTGGGAGACACATTTAAAGCTAAAGGAAAAAACGACCAATTATATCAGGGAAAGAATCCAGCATGAACACCGGCGCAACCACGAGTCCGAAGCACTCATCGCCGAGGCGGGGGAATTCTTACTGCCCCATGCCCTCACCATAGGTTTTGCCCGTCGTTTTGCCACTTACAAGCGGGCCGCGCTGGTTTTTAGTGACCCGGACCGGCTGGCGGCTATACTGAATAATTTGGACCGGCCGGTACAAATAGTATTTGCGGGCAAGGCCCATCCCAAGGATAGCGCCGGCCAGGAGTTAATCAGAAAAATCATAAATTATTCCCGGCAAGAACCTTTTCGCGGGAAAATAGTATTCCTGGAAAATTACGATATCAACGTTGCCCGGCACCTGTTGCACGGTGTGGATGTCTGGCTGAATACCCCGCGCTGGCCGATGGAAGCCAGTGGTACCAGCGGCATGAAAGCCGCTATGAACGGCGTACTGCACTGTAGCGTTCTGGATGGCTGGTGGCCCGAGGCATATAACGGTAAAAACGGCTTCGCCATCGGTCATCCCGGTGATTTACAATTAAACGAGGTTCAGCAGGATAAAAATGACACTTATTATTTATACAAGGTACTGGAGGATAAGGTAATACCCCTTTATTACGAACGGCAAGGGGATGTTCCCGTTCACTGGGTGGCTATGATGCGTGAATCCATGCGGACAATTATTCCCTTTTTCAGTACCGCCAGAATGGTGATGGAGTACACTGAAAGGCTTTATATACCGGCCATTGACCGGGGGATCGCCTTTATGGAATCAAATTATGCCACGGCTGAACAGGCCTGCCGGTTTAAAGAGTTTATCCGGGAAAACTGGCACCATGTGAAAGTGGAGCGTACCGAAACCAACGGCAGGTGGGATATGCAGGCCGGTGAAGATTTAATGGTGCAATCGGTGGTCAAGCTGGGCCCTATTAAGCCTTCGGAGGTAGCTGTGGAGATTGCCTTCGGAAATGATAAAGGACCATATATAAGCAATTTAAATACCACGGTGATGGAATTGCAAGAAGAGTTGGGGGATGGTGTTTACAGGTTTACCGGCAAAGTACCCTTGCCCCAGGGCACCTATGGTTACACTGTCAGGGTAAGGCCGGTGCACCGGTTCATGGCGGGGAAGTTTGAAATTCCACTGGTAAGATGGGCTGATTGTTTTTAACCACCACCGTGGAACAAAAATTACTTAATATGTACCCCGGGTGATAGTGTTGCTGCTGATTATAATTAGAACATTAATCCTCTATATTGCCGTTGTTATGGTTATGCGTATCATGGGCAAGCGGGAAATCGGGCAGTTGCAGCCCTTTGAGCTGGTAGTGGCATTGATGATTGCCGACTTGGCCGCCATTCCCATGCAGGATACCGGTATACCGCTGCTGAGCGGTATTATTCCCATTATAATATTAATGGTGGCCCAGGTGGGCCTGTCCTATGTTTCCATGAAAAGTTTACAGGCCCGGGATATTATTTGCGGCAGACCCAGCGTGGTAATAGATAATGGCAAGCTGGTTGAGTCGGAGCTCAAGTACCTGCGCTATAACGTTAACGACTTATTGGAGCAACTGCGAGCCAAAAACTTTCCCAATATAGCTGATGTGGAATTTGCCATTCTGGAAACCAATGGCCAGCTTAGTGTGATACCCAAGTCCCAAAAACGGGCCCTGCAGCCCGAGGATTTAAAAATTGAGACCGAATATGAGGGTTTACCTTTGACGCTGATCGTTGACGGGCAGTTAAATGAACAAAATTTGCATAAAGCAAATTTAAATAAGGAATGGTTGATTGCGGAGCTGGGCAAATTCGGCATCAATGACGTGAAAAAAGTTTTTTTTGCCAGTCTGGACACAGCGGGTAATTTATTTTACCAGCTTAAAAATGTGCCCGGGGGTGGCCGGGTATGAGAATCTATGTGGCTGTGGTGGTTGTACTGGTGTTGGTCCTGGCGGTTAGTTTTGCCGCATTGGATAAATTGAACAGCAGCGCAAAGGATCTGGTTGAGGATTTTAGTGGGCTGGAGGAGGCCATTGCCACCGGCAACTGGGCTGCCGCCGGGCGCGATGTTGAAAAACTGGCGAAAAAATGGAGCGGGCATAAGGATTGGTGGGCCATAGTTATCGATCACCAGGAAATTGATAATATTGAAATGTCCCTGATCCGTATCGGACAATATATTCGTATGCAGGATCGTGCTCTGGCCGCGGGGGAATTGGCAGTATTAAAGAAAATGCTCGAGCATATTCCCGAAAAGGAAAAGGTTAACTTGAAAAATATATTATGAACCACCGGTTGCCCATTGTATACGGTGTATGAGCAAGCACCGGTTGCAGTTACTCACAAAATACAGTAATAAAGACATTGAGGCGTGCACATCCAAGTGCGCGCCTCAGCTGTTTTTTCAGGTTTCCAGTACTCTTTGATGTGCCACGGGCTGCGGTGCCTTGGTGAAAAAGGTTATTACGGCGGCCACCAGCAGCAGTACGCCGGAGATGATGTAACTGGCCCCGTACCCGCCGGTGGCATCGGCCACCTGTCCTGCGACAATCGGGCCGATCAGTGACGCCGCGCCCCAGGCGGTGAATACCAGGCCGTAGTTGACGCCTGAATTTTTCATGCCGAAGAAGTCATACGTAGCCGAGGGGAACAGCGTAAGCAGCGAGCCATAGGCAAGGCCTGTTAAGATCGAACCCAGAAGCAGCAGCGGTGCCGTGCTGTAGTATGAAAAGGCAAACATATTGATGGCTTGCAGGCTGAACACCAGCAGCATGGTATTGGTTCGGCCCAGCCGGTCGGATATTAGTCCGGCCAAAATACGGCCGCTGGCGTTGGCCACAGCCAGTACGGCCACCAGGGCAAATCCCCAGTTGATACCCCCCTGGATTTGGGATATTTTGGCCAGGTGGCCGATAATCAGCAGGCCTGCGGAGGCTGCAAAGCAGAACATCAGCCAGAGTTGATAAAACTGGGGAGTTCTAATCATTTCACCGGGTGTATAGTCACGCTTGGTGTAACCGGCGGCTGCTTTAGCCTTACTGGCCGGCGGCGGGCCTCCGAAGGGCACAAAGTTTTGTGCCGGCGGGAAGGCTAGCAACTGGCCCAGCACGATTATGACGACAAAGAACAATGTTCCTTCAATGAAAAAGGTTTTGGAAACACCAAAGTTAGCTAACAGGTAGTTGGTTAAGGGTGCAATATAGACCGATGCCAGGCCGAAACCGGCCACTACCAAACCCGAGATTTGGCCTTTCTTATGAGGCTGAAACCACTTGACAGCCGCCGGGGTGGGGGCGGCATAACCAAACCCCATAGCGGCACCCACCAGCAGGCCGAAGCCCAGCGTTACAAGGGCCACCGATTGCGATAAGCCGGCCACCAGCATACCGGCACCGCACAGGAAAGCGGCTACTGTAGCCACCACCCGCGGGCCGGATTTATCAAGCCAGCGTCCCGCAGGTACCATGCAAAGGGCAAAAACCACACAGGCCAGGGTGTAAGGAATAGATGATTCCGTTTTCGTCCAACCATATTGATCAATAAGCGCCGCAGCAAAAACGCTCCAGGTATAGAGCACGCCCAGGGCCAGGTTGATTCCCGTTCCGGCGAAGGTAATCGTCCAGGCCTTGGAACTGGTAGGTTGAGACATTAAAACCGCACCTCCCAAATTAAATATATTTACTAAGTATAATAATATATAAATGACAGAAAATTAACAAAATTCTGTCTAATGGCCACATTATTATATTAACGTGTAGTATGATAAAGTAAGTGGTTAAGGGAAATATAGTACGTTCATAAAGCCGCTGCCCTTGATATAATAACCGGTGACCCAAGACGGGGATGGTTTTTAGTTGTGTGGCTTCGGGGTATGGGGCTTTTCATCGGGAGTTGAATAAATTAATAGTTTAAATAGGTAAATATTGTATGTTATAGTATGGATAGAGGTGACATTAATGAATGACATTTGGTATCTCGGTAACGGCTTTTGGATGGTTTATGTGGATGAGCCGCCTGTAATTGATGATTTTAATTCTATCCCGGCGCTGCAGTTTGTCACTGCGTATTATGATACCAGGGGCAGGAAAAGGGCTGTGCAGTTCAAGTTTTTTCAAGGGGAAGACTTGCGCCCCGGGTTTTGCCTGCTGCATTATGTAAGCCGTATTTCAGGTTTTGATTATTACAAGGTGTTGGATTTGGCTAAACGGCCGGAGGGTTATCCATACGGGGAATATTATAAACAGTGTAGCTACCAGCCCGAGCTGTTTGATTTGACCGGCGCCTATGAGCCCGCAAGGAGAAAAACCGGGAATAAAAAACGCAGGAATTAAAGGTGGGGTGATATTTGTTTGCCTGGTTTAGCAAAGAGTGGCGGGAGATAAAGTATTACCGGCGGGAAAGCTTGATTTGCCTGGTCATATTTGTCGCGGCGGTCTATGCTGGCTATATAATGGCCATTATTACCGCCGACAGGACCGCCGAGTATTATAACACGGTGCGGGATATGATACTGGCCAATCCCTTTGGAAATGGCTTGCCGGAAAATTTGTTTTTGTATATTTTAATCAGAAATAGTGTGGTTAGTTTTACAGTACTGGTGCTGGGTATTATTACCTACAACCTTTGGCCGGTGTTTGTTTTATTGCTGAACGGCTTCATCGGCGGGTTGGCTGTAAAAATGCAGGCGGTTTTGTTTAATTATTATACTTTTCAAATATGGTTGTTCGGTCTGCTGCCCCACGGTGTGCCCGAGCTGGGGGCGTTATTTTTAGCTGCCGGGGCCAGCTTTCATTACAGGCGCCTGCATAGAAAAGGGGAGCGCGTGGCCGGGCGGGTTTTAAGTACTTATCTGGCGGTTGTTTTACCCTTGTTAATCCTGGCGGCGGCCGTGGAAACATTTATCACACCGCTTTTGATCAACCGTTATTTATTATAAGGTTTTTGGTTTTTTTTAAAGGATTTTATCACCTGGACAACAAATATATCATTGTTGCCGGTAAACTGTAAGCACCCTGCATTTGGGGGCGGCCTGTGAAAATAGCTGATATTTTTCCGCAAAGGCTGATTTTTTGGGGAAAGGAACGGATGCATGTGATACTTGTAACCGGTGGAACGGGCCTGGTGGGAAAACACTTGGTGGGCGCTTTGCTGAAGAAAGGTTATACTGTGCGCTGTCTGGTCCGGTCACCCAAGAAAGCCGGTGAGGTTTTGCCTGCGGGCGTTGAGCTGGTCCGGGGGGATATTAACGATCCGGAATCGGTAAAGAAAGCCTGCCAGGGTGTGGATAAGGTCATTCATTTGGTGGCTATAATTAGAGAACACGACGAACAGACCTTTGAACATATAAATGTGGAAGGCACCTTGAACCTGGTTATTGCAGCCGGACAAGCCGGGGTAAAACACTTTATTCATATCAGCGCCCTGGGTGCCTGTGATAATTCCCGGTATAAGTACGTCTATTCCAAGTGGCGTGGTGAAGAGGCGGTTAGACAAAGCGGTCTTAACTGGACTATTTTACGGCCATCGGTGATTTACGGTGCAGGATTTAATTTCTTTGACCGTATGATCCAGTCTCTACAAATGTTTCCCAAGCCCTTTGTGCCAGTTCCAGGCCGGGGAAAGACTTTATTTCAGCCCATAGCGGTGGAAGATGTGGTGCGCTGTATACTACGGGTATGTGAAAACCCCGGCCTCACCGCCCGGGTTATTGAAATAGGCGGTCCCGAACATTTAAGCTATTCCCAAATGCTGGACCGGTTATTGGAATGTCTGGGGGAAAAGCGTTATAAGCTGTATATACCCATGCCGTTGATGCGCCTGGTGGTACCGCTGATGGGTAGTATTTTAAGGGACCCGCCCGTTACACCGGTGGAATTGAAACAAATGGATCTGGATAATATTACAGATATAGACGCGGTGGAAAATAATTTTGGCTTCAGGCCCAAAGCCCTGCACAATGGATTAAAATATCTGGCCGGGCGGTAAGTTTCTTAACCGGTGTCCAACAGGGGCGGGTATATCAATTAAACTTCTTTTATAGTGTAATGGGGCGCCAGGGGCGTCCCGTTAGTATTTGATACTCCTTGATCAAAAAGGCGCTAGCGTAACCGCCTATGGCTGCAATGTCTTCGGTATGTAAATAGTGATTGGCGGTGGCATCAAATAATATGTTCGCCGCTCCGGGTAGTTCCTCATCCGAAAACCATATTTTCAGGGTGATGGGAAATCTGGGCAATGCCGGTATGACCGCGGCCAGGTCGGCACCCGGGCAGGGTACGCCGCCCATGTTGGTTATGGCCCGGCTCAGCAGGTCCGGTGATTTGCCTTCCAACCACCGGCTTAAGGAGAGAATGCTTTCCCTTTGAAAAGCGGGGAAATATACGTTCCCGTTTTCCAACTCCCGGTAGGAGATGAGATGATCCGACAAAGGCGTGCCGTCAGCCCGGACCAAATAGTTTAAAGTCACCAGTCGCCAGCCCATTAACGGAAGTTCGGAGGTGGTAAAGGTGGTCTGGCCGCTGGGGTAATGTACCAGGATATCACGGCCGAAACTTTTAACTGTAAATAAACTGGTTTCAGGGTTGTAAGCGGCACCGCTACGGGCGGCCATATGGATGGGATCAAGCTGTTTAAATATGTCCAGTGTTTTATTGAAGGCGGACCGGTAATGGCCGGTTTCTTTACGGCCCAGCATGTATGGCTGTGGTTTACTCATCCCAGGGCACTGTCCCCTTTCTGATATCGTCAATTATGGATCGTGCTCCCAAAAAATCTTCGGGTTCCAGTTTGATTAACCAGTCCAGCAGCTTTTTTGCACTTTGGGGATCACCCCGGCGTAGCTTGACCAGTGCCAGACCGTGTAAAGTGTGCAGAAAAGGGCGATTTTCCACCCATCCCCAGGGTAATTTGCCCCGGAAATTGACCGGTAATACTGACCGGCCAATTTCATAGGCCTGGCTGTAATGCCTTTCGGCCTGGGCCAAATTTCCTTTATCCCATTCCATTGCCGCCAGTTTGTTATAGGCGTGGATGAAGTAGGGACATTCTCTGATAATAGCGTTGAAAATACGCTTGGCCCCGGTTAAATCTCCTTTTTCCAGGTGTTCGGAGCCCCGGTCAAATTTATGCATCAGGTTGAGCACTTCGCCTGGCCAGGCAAATTCCCACTCATTGCGTCCTCTTTTTTCCAACCTGATGGGGTATAAAGAATCTGTATTTTTCTTGCGGCGATTCCCCGGCGGCTGCCGGCCGGGTATTTTAAACGTGCTGTTGGACTGCAGCCAGTATCTGTACTGTTCCCAGGCCGACTGCAGGCATTCCTCGTGCCATTCCATATGTCTTGTCCGGTAGGAACGTCTTAATAATTCATACATAATCCTGGCTTCTTGCTCCCCTTTGGCGCCGTGGGTAACCAGCAGAACGTCGGCCAGCACGTGTTTGGCCACGTTTCTTTCCATCCCATCACATCCTTGCATAACCACCCTGCTGTATATTATATTTCAGCCAGGCCAATAAATTTCCTGCTTCCCTGCTCTCCCCGGCAACTGCAGGTGCGAATTGAAGTGGCCGGAGCCCCATTGGGGTTCCCTCAAAGGGATTATTCCCGGTAAGCGGGTATTATCCTGGCATCCAGGGCCAGGCAGCCGTCGGGTTTTACCAGTAACGGGTTAATATCCACCTCAACAATCTCCGGGTGCTCACAAAGAAGCGTTCCCATGCGGACTATACAGTCCACCAGCCCGTCAATATCCCCGGGCAATTGGCCGCGGGCACCGGAAAGAATTTTAAATGACCGGGTTTCTTTAATCATCTCCAGCGCTTCCTCCGGTGTTACCGGGGCCACCCGGAAGGTTACGTCCCGGACCAGCTCGGTATAAATACCCCCCAGGCCGAAAACCAGTACCGCGCCAAATTGTGGATCCTGGCGGCCACCCAGGATCACTTCGGTACCCCCGGTAACCTGGGCCTGCAACAGTACTCCTTCAATGCGGGCACCCGGCCGGTGGGCTTGTACGTTTTGTATTATTTTATCGTACGCGCTGGAAAGTTCGCTATCGGATAGAATATTAAGTATTACACCGCCGGCATCCGATTTATGGGTTATATCCGGAGAGGCTACTTTCAGCGCTACGGGATATCCCAAACCTCCGGCCAGTTCCAGTGCCTGCTCCGGGCTTTGGGCCAGGGCCCGCCTTACAACGGGTATGCCGTAAGCCTCCACTACGTCCAGGGCTTGCTCGTTTAAAACTGTGAGGCGTTTATTGAGGCCCGTGTCTATTGCAGCGCCGGCAGCGGTGCGGTTAATGCCCGGAGGTGCCGCACACCCGGTATATTGCTTTCCTCTGATGAAGTTATGATACCGGTACAGTTTGGCCAGGCAGTAAAGTGCGCTGTCGGGGGAACCGTAAGCCACCGCCACTTGTGCGGCCCGGAACTGCTCTGCGTATTTTTCCTTGTGCGGCCCGAATACCCATACCGCGGTGGGTTTATGCGGAAAGCGGGCGGCCGTGTCATTTATTACATCGATGGTGTTGAGCGGGTCGGTGTCCGGGTCCAGGTAGGCCGGAGTGATACAAACCACTGCATCCACATTGTCGTCGGCCAGCACTTTGTCCAGGGCCAGGGCGGTGATTTTGCCGTATCCCTTGGCCATGCCCGCAGGCCAGATATCTGCCGGGTTGCCCACATTCATCCAGTTCGGGAAAACAACTTCCAGCGCTTTGATGGTTTGGTCGGACAGGCGGGCTGCAACAAGATCGTATTTACTGCAAGCATCCACAGCCATAATACCTGCCCCGCCGCTGATGGTTATAAAACCAATGCGCTTACCCCTCATTTCACGGTAGGTGAGGAAAGTTTGGTTTAATTCGGCCAGCCGGGCCGAGTCTTCGACACGGATAATACCGCTTTGGGCAAAGGCAGCGGAAAATACGGCGTCCTCGCCCGCCAGGGAGCCGCTGTGGGAACTGGCTGCCCGGGCACCTGCTTCGCTACTGCCCGTCTTCAAAACCAGCACGGGCTTGTGAGGGGTGATCCGGCGTGCAGCCGCCAGAAAACGGCGACCGTTATGCAAGCCTTCCAGGTGCAGGTTGATGACCCGGATATCGTCACGGCCGGCCAGGTATTCCATGGACTCGGTAAAGCCGACGTCGCAAGCATTACCTATGTCAATACCGATGCCTATGCCACCGCTGAAATCCTGGGAAGCGGCCAGAAAGATACCCGATTGGCAGATTAATCCCACCGGTATGGTACGGGTATTGAAGGGCACGAAGGATGTGTTGAAATTGATAAAGGCATTGATGACACCAAGGGTGTTGGGGCCTATCACACGGGTTCCGGTACCCCGGATTATATTTACTATTTCATGGTGCATGTGCATGCCGTCCTCGTCACCGGCATCCGAGAAACCCTGGGTGATAATGATGACGGAGCTGATACCCTTTTCCACACACTGCCTGACTATTCCGGGTACGGCGGTGCGCGGGGTGCTTATGACGGCCAGGTCCACCGGCTCGTCAATATCGGTTAGCGATTGGTAGGCCTTAACGCCCATTATACTGCTACCCCGGGGATTGACGGGGTAAATTTTGCCCTTGTAGCCGCCGGCCAGCATTCGCTCCAGCACGTTAAAGGTGCCCGGACCGGTGCGCGAGGAAACTCCGATCAAAGCTACTGATTGCGGGCTGACAAAAGGGTCCAGAAAAGTGTTGCTGGTCATTTGAAACCTCCGAAATTTATTAAAATTGTATGCGATTCATGATAGAACAGGGTTTGGTGCACGATAAATAATTATATTTTATCATATTAACATTAAGAAAAGATTAAATATTTAAACAGCCATGGTGCGCAAGGGTGTTTGGTAATAATTTCAAGCACAGCCCCGCTGTGGGTATTACATGCCGGCATACAGGTTCTAAATGGCGGCATTCACTGGCATTTACCACCGCAGGGGTAAAGTATGCGACCGTTCACAGTTGTTTTGTTGACACTGTAGCGGTGTAGTGCAATTATAGAAAATAAAGTTCCCCGTGCATTTACTATTGCGCATATATGCATAAGTAAGGGTGATAACATTGCCTGCGACCAAAGCACAATTAAATAATAACGGTCTTTCACCCCGGGAATTATCCGTACTTTTGGAAATTAGCAGAGTTATTACATCCAGCTTGCCCTTGAGAAATATGTTTGAGGTAATTCAAGCCTACTTGGAGGAAATTATTGCTTTAAAAGTGGGCGTGCTGTATATCAAGGAAAAGGGGCGACTGAACCTCAAAGTGGGTGTTGGTGCTGGCGTTGATGAAAAGATACTTTTTTCCCTTGGCAAAAACGCCGGCAGCAACTATTTATTAAAAAAAATAAAGGCCACCGGTAGAACCTGGCGCTCATCGCAAATCATTGATTTGGAAAGGCTCAAAAAGCACCCCTATTATGTCAATGTGCTTTCAAAAATCGGTGTGTTGTACACAGCCGGGGCGCCCATTCGTGAAGGACATAAAATTTTGGGTAGTATTCACTGGGGACGCGGGGAGGAGGCCGGTGACTTCAGTGATAGAGAACTGCTACTTTTGGAAATAGTAGCTAATTTGTTTTCCCCCACAATTAAAAATATAATTATAAGAAAAAATAGCTGGCAGGTTGGAGCTGTTGCCGGGGCGGATGAAAACAAGCCCAACGGTGGCTGTGAAAACCCGGCTAATGTAAACGATCAACCGGACCAAAAAATGGATGTATTGGGTTCCGTCTCCAAGGTAATGGCTAAAGAATTACGTCATCCCCTTTCCAATTTAAAAATGTCCTTCTACTCACTGGCCAGAAATTTTACCTCCGGTGTAATGGCCCAACAGGATTTGGAGCAAATGGACAGGTCGATAAAAAACATGGATAAGACCATCGGCTTTTTGCTAAACCTGGCCCATGATCTTAATCTCAAGCGGGAATGGCTGGATGTTAATGATTTACTGGACGAAGTTTTGGAAACGCTGGGCCCGATAATGGATCCCGATATTGTGGTGGTAAAGGATTACGCCCCTTCGGTGAAATTGTTTATGGACCGGGAAAAAATGCACGCTGTTTTTGGCAACATTGTGGAAAATGCCCTGGATGCCATGCCCGGTGGTGGCAGGTTGCGTATTATTACCACTGAAGACCAGGGCAGGAGTTATATTATTGTTGAGGACAGTGGTTTAGGGGTGGCCAAGGAAATACAGCACAGTATATTTGACCCCTTTGTCAGCGGTAAGGCAAATGGTGTGGGCCTGGGACTTACTGTTTGCCGCAAAGTGGTGGAATCCCACGGGGGAAAGATAATGCTGCGCAGCACGTCGGGCAAAGGTACTGCGGTGTGCATAGATATGCCCAATAATCAAAATATACTTAAGGTAAATTGAGTACGTTAAAAAGTAAAAAAATGATCAGACCCGCTAGCACGTTAGCGGGTTTGTTAATGCAATGACTTCTTGTATTCATTTAATAGATTTTCGGACAATCCCTCAAGGGCTTTTCTGGTATCATCATCCAGTATTTCCTGAATGTCCAGCATCTGTCCCTGCAGCGATTGAGAAATATTAATGGGTATCTCGGCTCTCAATGCCAGGGCGATGGCGTCACTGGGACGAACATCAATGAGGTATTTATCTTCACCGGAGGTAATATATAATTCAGCGAAGTAGGTGTTGTCCTTTAAATCAGATATTTCGACGCCGGTAATAGTGCCGCCCAGGGTTTTGCATATAGTCAGGGTTATATCATGGGTCATGGGACGTGTCTGGGGTATACCCTCCATGGCCAGTGCTATGGAGTGAGCCTCCAAAAGCCCCACCCATATGGGTAGCACCCTTTTTTCCGCGGGATCGGTAAGCAATATGATAGGACTTCCCGACATATCATAAGCAATACCTTTTACTTTAACGATCATGGGACCATACCTCCCAAAAGATGTGTTATTTTGTGGGGCTGCTGGTCCGTTGGTTGCTATTATTTTAACTGTATATTCGTTCTTTCCTTTGTGGTTATTCTATCACTAAAACCTTAATTGTCAAACATATCAAGATGTTTTATTTTTGAAAAATCAAGCTGAGCAGCCAGCTAATTATACCTGTAATCATCGCGCCCCAAAAGGCACCGCCAAAACTGAGCACATCAAACCCCGGTACCAGCCAGGCAGCGATTGTAAAGGTGATGGCGTTAACAATAAAGATGAACAATCCCAGGCTGAACACTGTTAAAGGGAAGGTTAGCAGCAGTAGCACCGGTCGCAGGAATGTGTTAACAATGCCCAGTGCCGCACCGGCCAGCAGCGCCGGTATAAAACCGGAAAGGCGAATACCCTCCAGTAAATGGTCGGCCAGTACAATAGCCAGCGCGTTAAGTAAAAAACTAAGCAACCAGTTCATGCAAACGCCCCTTAAATTCTTATAAATACAATATAACATTTTTCCAAGTATAAATGAACCCGAAAAAAGCATTATAAATAGTAGTTCCTTTAGTTTATGTATCAGTACCAGAAAAAATTACGGAGGTGTTATTGATGCAAAGTTGGATCGACATGGATAAGGGTGTTGAAGTTAAGCCGACCTTTGGGAATCAAATTAATATTTGCTATTCCGGTTTGCTGAGCAGATCCGGTGCTGATCAGGTATATTTGCACTGTGGTTACCGTGACCCCAACAACTGGCAGGAACCCATGACCATTCAGATGGAGCGTACCGCCAAGGGTTGGGAGAAAAATGTGCCCATGAAAAACCATACCATAGCCTTTTGCTTTAAAGACAGCGCCAACAATTGGGACAATAACAATGGTCACAACTGGATTGCCAGTGTTTAAATGTAGATTTGCCCGTAGTGGAGCATATGCTTTACGGAGAACGGATTTATAATTGAAAAGGGCAGGCTGCTTTAATTAATTTACATGAAGCAGCCTGCTTTTTACTGGTTCGGGATAAAGCTGTGTATACAGTTGTGTTAATAGTATAGCAGCAATATATGGTATAATATAGCCCTCGAAAGATTTAATATATTTTAGTAAACGGGATGATGAACTTGAAGGACTCTTACTTGAAATGGTTTAAAGGTAAAGTAAAAAAAGCCATGACCAATTATAATATGGTTAGTGACGGGGACCGGGTGGCCGTTGGCCTGTCCGGTGGTAAAGACAGCATGGCCTTGCTGCATGCCCTTCATTTAATCCGCCGGGAGGTGCCGGTGAATTACCATCTACATGCCATATTTGTTAACCCCGGCTGGCCTATGGACGTGGATACAATGGCGGGTTTTTGTGAGCAAAGGGGTATACCTTTTACCAATAAAATAACCGATATCGGCGAGATAGTGTTTAATGACCGCCGGGAGAAAAACCCCTGTGCTTTGTGTGCCAACCTGCGCCGGGGGGCAATCAACAATACCGCCCGGGATTTGGGTTTGAATAAGCTGGCTTTGGGGCACCATCTTGATGACGCCATTGAAACCTTCTTCATGAGTTTGATTTTTACCGGGCAGTTCAGAACATTTGCGCCGGTTACATTTATGGATCGCAGTGGTATTACACTGATCCGCCCCCTGATTTATGTCACCGGAAAGACTGTGGAAACCTTCGTGGAGCGGCAGGGATTGCCGGTGGTAAAAAGCCTTTGCCCTGTAAATGGTAAAACCAAAAGGGAGGAAATGAAAGGGTTGGTGGATTCATTGAATGAACGCTACCCGGAATTAAAAACGCGCTTTTTAACAGCCCTCCAGACACTGGATTCGCAAAACCTATGGCCGCCAATGGTTGACCGCCAATGGCGTCACGGCAGTACGGGCACCGGGGAAGAGGTAACGGGCGTGCCGTATATTGGGGAGTGATTGAATTGAATAAAAAAAACGGGTATGCCGCCGGCCAGGCTTTCATCGGTATTGCGGTTTTTTTGCTAATCTATACATACTTTTATTACAGTACCTTTCAGCCTGTGCCGGGGGCGGCGGGGAGTTGGGCTGTTTCACTGCTTTTGTCCATGACCGCTGTGCTGGCCGGCCTGTTAATTGAGATGGGGCGCTTTTGGGGTTGGGTCATTGAAGTGAAAATAGATACTGATTTACTTATACTGCAAGGGGGGCCGGCCGCTGTGCTTAGCCTGCTGCCGGCGCCTTTTTGGCTGCAAGTGGGTGGCCATACTTACCCGTACATTTTTTTCGCGGACCCGGTGGTCACCGGTATAGCCGGGGTTTGGTTCGGAGTGGTATTGTTTCGTTCAATATTTAATAATAAAAGGATTAAAGAAGATATAGAGGACAAAAAAAAGACATAATTTTTTTTATTTACTAGCAGGAAAATGATGGAATTTATACAAATTTTTAATAATGGAGGTGGCATTATAATGTTCAAAAGGTATGGAGAATTGATGTTACGTATGGAGGAACTGGGTGCAAAGGCCGGGCAATTAAGCAACGGTGACCGGCACGAGTTGCAGAGTTTGTTGGAAGAGCAGGCCTGGCTTGGTACGACCATGATTAAAAAGGCCAGATCTATATTGGAGGAAATTGACAGTGACTTCGAGAAATTATTTGATTGGATGATTGATATATCCGATTTAATTGACCGGGCTGCCAGTGAAGAAGGCACACCGGCGGATTTGTTGGAATTGGAAAAAGTGATGGCCGATGCTGTTAGTTTAAGGGATCAAATGAAGCGTCTTAATTTGGATCAACGGGTAACCCGGGCGGGAAAAAGGCGGGGCTCGTCTCTACCGCAGGAAGCCCGGCTGGAGGCGGCCCCGGCGGTGGCACCGGTGTGTGCCGTGGAAACTGAAGCAACCTTTGTGGATGTAAAAGAGCCCGGGGCATTACCCCCGGTGGATAACCTGCCAGGTACAGATGATACCCCGGTGAAACCAACAGCAGTCCCTGTTTCCATGGACCCCCCGGTGGTACGTGATTCGCTGGCGGTGGTGTCGTTAAGTACCGGTGAAGCGCTGCAACAGAAATCGCGTAAAAAAAAAGCAAAAAAGGCCAGGTCTATAAACTGTGAGCAATACCGTCCCCCCCGGGAACTGCTTGCTTCCATGGCTGAAAAAATGGCCCCTGATGCCAAACGCAAATACCAGCCGGGGTTACCGGGAGATGTGGACTATATATTTAATTTTAATATTCCGAGCTTTAATAATAGCCGGTGGTGCAAGTAACGCAATTAAAAAATTTTTTAGTATAAAAATTATTAAAACACTTGCCCTGGTCCCCAAGATAGCGTAACATTGTGAACATAGTTACGTTTAAAGAGGCTATTCCGAGAGCCAGCGCAAGATCCAATTATGACCTCCGTGTTGGTTGGCTTGTGCACGCTCACGCAGGTGCCGGGTGCTCCCAAGGTTGAAATATTTTTATCTTTCAACCCTGGGAGCACCCGGCACCAAAGCCTACTTTTCAAACAAACTCTTAAAAAAGGTGTGTGGGGTGAATATTTTTGCAAAATTTTAAGGACGATGTTTACGCGCAAAGTGCCTCCGACATGGTCAGCACGTTTTTAAAGGCTATTAATCATGGGGATACCCTGGCTTTTTGGCGTTTGCTGGACAGGCAGGGCCGGGGCTATTTTATGGGTATGTGGTTTTACGCTATGGGAAATGCTGATTTGGGCAGTATATCCCTGCTGGCGGAGGATGAGAATTTTTTAAGGGATGCCTTGGGGGGCATTGTAAGTGATTTGAGGCGTAATTTGTCGGATTTAATGGAAAACCCCCGGATCGGTCCATTGCAATACTTGGATAGCCAGCATGCCCGGGTGGCGGTGAACTCGGGTAATCCCGAAGAAGATCAGGTAACTGATTATATACCGCTGGTGCTGGAACTGTCCAGTGAGGGGACTACAGCGGCAGGTAACGACACTGTCAAAGGTAATGTGGGTATGACTTGCTGGAAGATTGATACTCTGAAGTGCTTTCGCATTCAAAAAAGGTAAAACTTAAATAATTTTATTATCCACGAATCATATCTGGTACGTGGATTTTTTATTTCGGGCTATATGATATAATACCCCCTTGCTTGCAAAAAGTACGGGCAAGGGGGTATGGCAATTATTTTTGAGCCAGAGCACCCACCGGGCAAACCTTCACGCAGGCACCGCAGTTTGTGCAGTTGCTTTCGCCAAGGGGGACACCGCCAAAGGTGGTGACCACCCGTAAATAGCCACGCCGGGCAAAACCCAGTGTACCGTTGCCGCTTTTCCGGCAGGCCCGGACACACTGGCCGCAAAGCACGCACTTGTTGGGGTCATAGACAATATTGGCGGCGCTATCGTCCACCGGCAGGTTTTTATCCAGTACCGGCAGGTTTTTTGGCTTCAGGCGCAGCTTGCGGGCTTTGGCGATACGCTGAAGCTCGCAATTGCCGTTGGCTGAACAATTTTTACAGTCCAGCCGGTGGTTGGACATGAGCAATTCAAATCCCATGGCCACCAGGCTGTCCACCTGCGGGCTGCGGGTTTTTACCACCAGGCCTTCGGTAACCGGCAGGGTGCAAGCCGGCACCGGAGCAGGACGGCCCTCCACTTCCACGAAGCACAGCCTGCAGGAGGCTGTGGGGTGTGCTTCCTCCCGGCTTGCGCACAGGTGGGGAATATATATATCGTTGTCCAGGGCCGCCCAAAGCAGCATTTCACCCGGGGCGGCTTGGATTTGGCGATCATCGATGGTTATGGTTACTGTTTCTGCCATTTTTGTTTCCCCTCCCTGTACTCTCTGTCCTTTTCCTCAACCAGATGCGGGGGTGACAGCTTAACCACGGCCTTGTATTGGGGCGGGCAGGCTACCATACAGCTGTCGCACTTGACGCATTTTTCCTGGTCGATTACTTTAATCCGGTCCTCATTGTCGCCGATGGCCTCCACCGGGCAACTGCCCACACAGGCATCGCAGGAACGCTCGCATTTTTCAGGCAAAATGTAATAGGCGATTAAATCCTTGCACATTTTGGACGGGCAGCGGCCTTCGTTGATGTGAGCTTCATATTCATCCCGGAAATATTTAATAGTACTCAGCACCGGGTTGGGTGCTGTTTTGCCCAGGCTGCACAGCGAGCCCGCCTTGACTTTGGCGGCCAACTGGGTCAGGGTGTCGATGTCTTCAGGCTTGCCCTGTCCCTTGGTAATCCGTTCTAAAATATCCAGCATGTGTTTGGTGCCCAGGCGGCAGAAAGTACACTTACCGCAGGATTCCTGCTGGGTAAAGTCCAGGAAGAAACGGGCTATTTCCACCATGCAGTCATCTTCATCCAGTACCACCATGCCCCCCGAGCCCATCATGGCTCCGGCCCGGGTCAGCGAGTCGAAATCAATGGGGGTGTCCATGGCCGATTCAGGTAAACAGCCACCAGAAGGACCACCGATTTGCACCGCCTTGAATTTTTTGCCCCCCGCGATGCCGCTGCCTACATCGTTAATTAATTCGTTCAAAGTGGTACTCATGGGCACTTCGGCTAGGCCTGTGTTTACCACCTTGCCGGCCAGGGCAAAGATGGCCGTGCCCGGGTTTTTCTCCGAACCGATGCCGGTAAACCAGGCTGCGCCGTTTTTGATGATGTGAGGCACGTAGGACAGTGATTTAACATTGTTGATCACAGTGGGCCGGCCCCATAACCCCGACTGGGCCGGGAAGGGGGGGCGGTGCCTGGGGATACCCGGTTCGCCCTCCATGGAAGCGATCAGTGCGGATTCTTCACCGCAAACAAAGGCGCCCGAGCCCTGGAATATTTCTATATCAAAGGAATAGTCGCTGCCTAAAATATTATCGCCCAAAAGACCCTTGGACCGGGCCTGCTCTATGGCCAGGGCCACCCGCTCTACGGCCAGGGGGTACTCGGCCCGGATATATACGTAACCCTTGGTGGCGCCCACTGCCCGGGCGGCTATGGCCAGGCCCTCAATCATCAGGTGCGGGTTGGACTCCAGGATGGTCCGGTCCATGAACGCGCCGGGGTCTCCCTCATCGGCGTTACAAATCACGTACTTGGTGGTGCCGGGGGCGTCCAGGCAGGTTTGCCACTTGATGCCGGTGGGGAACCCGGCCCCGCCGCGCCCGCGCAACCCCGATTCTTTTATGGTGGTAACTATCTCCTGGGAGGTCATATCAAGTGCCCTGGTTAGTGCCACGTAGCCTCCGGTGGCTATATAATGGTCTATGTTTTGGGGATCAATAAAACCGCACTGTTCCAGCACTATTTTGTTTTCATGGATGCCCCGGGGGAAATCAGCAAAGGTGGGGAACATATCGTTGGGCTCCAGGGCCGCCAGGGCGAATTCAATGCCGGGATCCCCTTCGGTCAAGTAATCCCGTACGATTCTAGCCCCGACCCCCTCGGTTACATAACCATAGCAAATGGCGGGGAACCCTTCGTTGTAAATAACCATAATGGGCTCGGCATAGCAGTGCCCCATACAACCCACTTCCAGTACATTGGCATCCAGCTTGAGTTCAGCCAACTCGTTTTTTACCTCTTCCAGCAGGTTCAGCGCGCCCGCCGCCCGGCCGCAGGTGGCGGCGCCAATTAAGATCAATGGTTTTTCCCTTAAACGGTCCCAGTCTTTTTGGGCCTCTTCTTGCAGTTTGGCAAATGCTGCTGCAGCGGCGGCATTGTGGTTACTCATCTCGGGCGGCACCTTCTTTCTCTTTCTGCTTATCCAGTTGATGGGAAAATATCAGCCCGTCTACCCTGGTGGGGGTTATTTTACCGTGTACTTCTTCATTGATCAGTACCACCGGTGCCATGGTGCAGCACCCCACACAGGCCACCCTCTCCAGGCTGTATTCCCGGTCTTCGGTGGTTTCGCCCATTTTAATGTTGAGGCGACGTTCCCAGGATTCCTGGATGATCTGGGCGCCTCGCATGTGGCAGGCGGTGCCCATGCATATTTTGACCTGTCTTTTGCCCGGCGGGGTAAGGCGGAACTGGTTATAAAAGGTGATTATCCCGTAAACATCTACCGCCGGCACATTGAAGTGGGCGGCCACTTCCTCCATGGCCACTGCCGGCACATAGCCCAGTTTGTTCTGTACCTGTTGCAATACCGGTATCAAATTGCCCCGGCTGTCATTGTAAGTTGATAATAACTGCCGGGTGGTTTCAGTGGCTATTCTCTTTTCCTCTGCCGTTAAGTTCATTATCATCGCTCCATTGTTAGAATATAAAAAATTCAGTGAACAAATTAATAAGTTAACATGTTAATTATAGCATAGTTAAATTGGAAAATCCATATGTTACGATATTATTTAATGTTGTACTTTAAAAAATATTTTCCTTCAGCCACAGGCTTATTTCCTGGTTGATATTGTAGATGTTGTCGTATTTTAAATTAACATTTTGCTCCTCCAGGGCCTTGAGTAGCATATCACGGGGCGGTTGCTGTTCATCGGGTAGAGTTTGGGTTTTGCTCAGATGCTTTTTAATGACGTATAAGGCCAAACGGGGGGTTTCTTCAAAGACATCGATAACAAAGGCATAACCCGGCTGCCGGTTCTTGTTCTCATTCTCCAAACGAAAGTCCCATTGAACTTGTTCTTTAATTTCGCGAAAAAAGTCCATATTATTTCCACCTTTCTATAAATATTGCGGTTATTATTGATTAAAGGACCGCCCGGTGCTTTTGCTTGAATTTAATAGCCGGGCGGGGATAATCATTAAAATCATTTATTGGATGGGCCGCGCTCCGGGTCGATAACAGTGGTGAATCCTCTGACCCTGTCCAGTTCTTCTTTTCTTGTTAAACCCTGGTTTATTGTGGCGCTTTCTTTCTTTGCTTTATTGTTTCTTTTTACACCACGCATAAAAATCCTCCTTGTTAATAAAGGTTATTGCTATTTTGTCTTTGGCCGGACATAATTATTACATTTGGTACCTTTTTTTGTCTGGGTTATTATGCTGTTCGGAAAACAAGGGGACGGTTTCGCAGCTTTTAATGCACAGCGAAACCGTCCCTTTGCTATTTCAATTATTTGGGTTTATGCCCCAGGTGCATGGCGGCTACTCCTCCGGTATATGCCTTGATTTCTATATCCACAAGCCCGGCCTGCCGGAATAAATCACCCAGTTCCCGGCGCCCGGGAAAATCTTTGGCCGATTCCTGCAACCAGGAGTATTGCCGGTAGCTTTTGGCCAACAGTTTGCCTAAAAGCGGCATAACATAGCTGAAATAAAGGTAATACAGCTGCCGGAATACCGGCATAGTGGGCTGGGATGTTTCCAGGCAGACCACTTGCCCGCCCGGTTTGGCCACCCGCCTCATCTCCTTCAGTACCTGCAGGTAATCCGGTACGTTACGCAGGCCGAAGCCAATGGTGACATGATCGAAGGAATTATCGGCAAAGGGTAATTCCATGGCATTACCATGAACCAGTTGTACCTGCTGCAGGTTTTTAGCCTCTACTTTGGCCCGGCCTATTTGCAGCATGTTATGGCTGAAATCCAGGCCATAAACCGTACCCTCGGGGCCAACGGCTTCGGCCAGGGCGATGGTCCAGTCAGCCGTGCCGCAGCATACATCCAGGGCGGTTTGACCCTTTCGTACCCCCATGCGTTTCATGGTATCCCTGCGCCAGGCTTTATGCTGCTGAAAGCTGATTACCGAGTTCATAAAATCGTATTTATCGGAAATGGATTCAAAAACGTCATGGACCCGTTCTTCCTTGGATTGATACATGGTTTCTCCCTCTAACTTGGCATTTTGGCTGTCCGTTCTATGACGCTGCCGAATCTTTCACCGGGGCGTCCTTCATTAATAAACAGCTCCACACAGTGTTCCAGCGCTTCAACCACCTGGTTTTCGGTGGCCATGGCTAGTAATTCCGAGGCCAGGCGGGGATGCCGGCCCAGTTTGCCTCCCACCAGTACCCTGTAACCGGCCCGGCCAATTTGCAATGCGCCGGTGGGACAGGCGCGGCTGCATTGTCCACAATTAAGGCACAAATTACGGTCAATGCTCGCTTTATCTTCCCCTATACTTATGGCCGCTTCCATGCACGCCTCAATACAGGCACCGCATTTGTCGCAGCTTTCACCCACCTCCGGCCGGGCTTGTCCTTGAACTCCAAAATCCTTTATTTGGGGTTGGCTGCAGGAATTGGGGCAACCGGCCAGGGCCAGGTGAAACATTTGATGGTGCAGGGGACGGCCTTTATCCAGCTTGGCACCCAGGCGGGTGTTAAAGTCCCGGTCCATCATTACCTGTTGCAGTTTATTCTCCAGCCGCTCCAAATCGGCTACCCGGTTGGGACAGGCTTTGCATTTGTTAATGATAAATAAAGATATGCGGCCTACTTTTCCTTGCGCATATTTCATTCAGCATTCGTTCCTTCCTCAACGTTGCGATAAAAAGGTTTTAATCAGCGATATAATTGCAAAATACTGTGCCGATTCATTTAACAGTATAACATGACGGGGTAAAGATCCAAAAGAGAATAAAACTTAAAGGGGCTGTTGGAAAAGTATGTGCGGGAACTACTTATAAACTCTAAGTTGGGCCGGCTTTTGCGGTGCATACACAGATGCCGGGTGTTGAAAGGTTTTTAACCTTTCAACACCCGGCACCGAAGCAGGTTTGGCCCCATGGGCCGGTATTATTACGCTACTTTAAACTTTTTCGATAAATTATCCAATTCTTCAGCCATGCTGGACAGGTTCTGGCTTGTTGAAGAAATCTCTTCTATTACTGAAGATTGTTCCTCGGTGGTGGAGGCAAGGCTTTGAATGCTCGATGACATTTGTTGGGCAGCTGCCGCTACGGATTGTATTTCGTCCGATAGATTTTGAACCGCCGAAATAATTTTTTCAAAGGTCGTTCAAAGAATATTATATTTTAAATTATTCAGCTCATTGCTTCTTTCAATTTCATGGGGGATGTTGCTTAAATCTCCCTGTAAAGACTGTTGCAGGGCTTTTGTAAAGTCCCGGGCCAGTTCAAGGTTAATAGCATTAAAGCTATCCGGCCTGTTCAGGGTTAGCCAAGCTACGTGCTCCTTGATTTCATATGTTATTGATTGGTAAGTCAATATATCCATCGCCTTTTATAATAAATGAGGATTCATTCATTTTTAATTGGCTTATTATCTCTTTTATCCTGCCGGAACACTAAAAAAATAACGTCCGTAACCAAATGCCCGCTGTCACATAAGATGTAATTATCATTACATTAGAGGGGGGTGTAAAAGTCTGGTGCTTGTGGTGGACCTCCGTGGGGGTCCCGGTGGTTTTGGATAAAACAAATCATTACAAAGAATAACGGGTATGGTGATAAAATGAAGGTTGCTTTAGTGTGCAGTGAAAAATTACCTGTGCCTCCCATTCGGGGCGGGGCTATCCAACTATATATAGAGGGTATTGTTCCTTTTTTAATTAAAAGGCACCAAATAACTGTGTTTTCCATTGGCGATCCCGGGCTAAAAGACCATGAGACAGTGAACGGTGTTGAATACTGCCGGGTGCATGCCGGCAGTAAAAGTGAATATGTCCAACTGGTTTCCCAGCAGCTTGCCGCAAGGCATTTCGATATAGTACACATCTTTAACCGGCCCAAGTCTCTACGCTCTTATTACAATGCATCCCCCGGCAGCAAGTTTATCCTCAGTCTTCATAACGAAATGTTTGCTCCCCATAAAATCAGCCGGCAGCAGGCTATTTTCTGTCTTGAAACCGTGCAGAAAGTTATCACAGTCAGTGATTTTATAAAAAAGAGCGTAGAAAAAAATTATCCCCCGGCCGCCGGTAAAATTAAAACAATTTATTCGGGGGTCAATCCTGACGAATTTTATCCCGTCTGGACGGAAAAAGCAGAGAAGATCAAGCAGGAAATAAAGGGAAAATATGGTGTTGGTAACGGCAAGGTCGTTTTGGTTGTCACGAGATTTTCAGAGAAAAAGGGGGTGCATCTGGTTCTTGCCGCCATGGAGCAAGTTCTGAAAAAACACCCGCAAACTATATTAATGGTGGTGGGTAGCAAGTGGTACGGCAATAACAGGGTAGATGATTATGTATCACATGTATACCGATTAGCTAAAAATTTACCTGAAAAACAGGTTATTTTTACCGGGTTCATACCGCCCAAGCAAGTGACCCGGTTTTTTTCCGCCGGTGATATATTCGTATGTGCCTCGCAATGGCAGGAGCCTTTAGCCAGAATACATTACGAGGCCATGGCCGCCGGGCTGCCCATTGTTACAACAGACAGGGGCGGTAATGCTGAAGTTGTCGAGGGATATGGTAACGGGATTATCATTCCCCAATATGACGATAGCAACGACTTTGCCTGGGCTATCAATTACCTGCTTGAAAACCCCGCCACGGCACTGGCCATGGGTAAACGGGG
Source organism: Desulfallas thermosapovorans DSM 6562 (assembly GCF_008124625.1). NCBI lineage: Bacteria > Bacillati > Bacillota > Clostridia > Eubacteriales > Desulfallaceae > Desulfallas > Desulfallas thermosapovorans. Next base: position 122,255 of record NZ_VNHM01000006.1, on the reverse strand, counting down.
CCGAAAACTGGCTGAGGAAAGGTATAACTGGGGTAGACTGGCGGGGGAGATATTGGAGATATACGACTCACTTGGGGACTATTAATTGTAAAAACCATAAGGGATCTTACCGGGTGTGCGGCAAGATCCCTTATGGTTTCACAGGGCTCCTGTTCAGGTTTTAGCTGTCATCATCCTCCCCGTCGGGTTGGCAGGTGCATACCAAAATCCTGGTTTCACCGATTAGCTCAACGAAAACCCCCAGTTCCACTTTAACCTTAATATTATGCTCCCCGGTAACAGAGCTTTCCAGGCACTCGGGACTTTTGATTGTTTCTACCCTGGCCTCTAATATTCTGATGGTGCCCTCATCCAAATCGGGTATTGGAATAAACTTCTCAAACTGTACATGTTGCCTGGTTGCATCGGTGGAGTTACCGTTGTTATGGGCATACCAGACATGTATTTCAAAACTACCGCTTATTTTGGCACCGAGATCTTGCCCTGTCATTGCTTTCGCGATATTTGTAACATTGCCAAGCCGAAGCTTTGTAACAGTGGTACCCAAAATTTTAGTGGGGCATTGGCCCTTTGGTGGTTCAATCAACTGGGTTAAAGTAAAAAATTTAGTGGCATTGCCGCAAACGGCCTTGGTGATAATTTCTTTATATTTAGAAGCACATATAGAATTGGACGCTTCCATTTGTTGCATCATGTAACCTCCTTAAAACTTTTTTCCCTGGCTGCCCGCTGCCAAACAAAGGTAGTACAATATATGATTCAGTGCGGTAATGTGTGCTATAGTTAATTTGCTTCCGGTCAGATAACTTGTTATCCAACAAGAAATTGTGACAGTATTTCCTCTTTATTTTCTTCCACCAGGGTTAAATGTTTTAGTTTTTTTAGGTACTTACCGGGACTCCAATCGGCTGCCCGTTTATGGTAGTATTTATCAACTATTCCATAAAGCAGGTGAGGAAAAAGAAGATCGGCGGTCACCACTGCCCATTGTTCTTTAGTCAATGGATTGGTTTCTTGATAAACCGAGGCCATAAGCTGTAAAATCTTCACTTGATTTTGGCCTTCCGGTTTTTTTAAAAACTTATTAAAAATTTTCCTTAAATCCCGGGCCGGAATATCAATGGTGACGGAATCAAGGTCAAAAACCGTTATTCCTCCGTCTTTTTGCATGCGCAGGTTTTTAGGGGTAAAATCCTGGTGACAAAGCGCCCCGCTGTTTCCGGCCAGTGCCACCCATTGCCGGTAATTAGATTTCTCCAACCTGTCCATGGCTTGATCTATTCTTTTCAAGGCCAGTTTCCAGCTGTGCAGAAAGGTATCCCAAAACTCGTCATTGTCCCTGTTTTTTAGCGCGTGCAGTGTATAAGTCTGTAATTGTTTTTTTTTCTTTTGGTAACTATCGAGCCAGGTGCCCAAGTGTGAACGACATTTATATCCCGGGGATGGTTTAAAGCCCGAAGAGCCGCGGTGGAATGCGGCCAGTGCGGATAATATGGCTTTGGTATCGCGGGTATAATCGGGCTGCTTGCCATCAACCCATTCCATTAAAATATAAGCAGTATTATCCACAGTGATAAAATTTTCATTGTTATTAGTCACTAACAACTTAGGCACGCGGACGCCGGCGTTTAGCAAGTGATTGGCCGCCTCGGTGATAAACCCGGTCTGGGTTGGCGATGAAGGCATTTTCTTCAAGATCATTTTCTTACCCTTTGAGTTTACTTGCCAAACCGTCTTTTTACCCTTGTCCCTGAGCTCAAGCAATTGCGCACCGGCATGTCCGTATTCCTTTAATATGTTATATAATAAACACTGGTGTCCCGAGTGCGATGAAGTCACCTGGATCACGCTCCTTTAATCAACGCTGATAAAATTTTAATTTTTTGCCCGGCTATGGTGCAGGTTTGGGTTATATCACCGGGTTTGATGGATTTTCCCTTGATAAAATAATTTTTGGCGTTGTCATGTAATTCATGAGGAAAAAGTAAATCAATATATAAAACCCGGCGTTTATCTTCATCCAGCGGGTTTACCTTTTCATACCAGGCCAGCATTTCCCTTAATTGATCCAGATTCCACCCTTTGCGTCCGGACATGATTTTAATAATAATTTTGCGTAAATCCCGGCTGGGTAAATCGAAGGTTACCCCGTCCAGGTCCAATACGTATACCCCCTTCGGTGTAATGATGGCGTTTCCGTCACCATAATCCTGGTGACACAAATTGCCCCGCTGTCTGATGTCTTCAACCCAACCGGCGTAGTGGGATGTTTTCAGCAATTCGTAACATTCCAGGCCCAAACGTGTCATTTGCTCTATTTCAGCTAAAAAAGCGCGGCATACAGGGTGCTGCGGTTTTTCCAGTGCTTGTTTCTCCCATTCATTAAAGCGTTTTAATACGGATTGGTAATAGTTGCCCAGCCCGTCAAGTTTGGAAGAAACACGGCACCCCGCAGGGGGATTGTAGCCCGCCGAATCAACATGGAATTGTGCCAGCGCGGCCAGAGCTACCTTTAAGTCCCGTGACAGTTTAATGCTTCGTCCCTCTATCCATTCATAAAGAACAAACAAGTGGCCCTGAAATTCAACATAATCCTCACCCTTTAGGGATGGGAAAATTCCCGGTACCTTGGCTCCGTTATTCACCATGTGTTTTTGGGCATTAATTGAGAACAGCGCCTTTTCTTTGCTATGCCGTAATCTTTTTAAACAGAAAGTTCCTTCACCCGTCTTTATTTTCCACACCGTTTTAATACCGCCGCTTTGCATTATTTTTATTTCTCCGGGTTTTAATCCATAATCGGAAAGTACCGCACCGGCGGTACTGTATAATTCAGTAGACATAGTAACCTCCTACGTATAAAGGAATCACTCATTCTATGTATTTTATGAAGGTATGCATTGGGTGGTGTAATAACTTCATATAATTTGCGGGAATAAAAAAAATTTCCATTAATCCTGCACCCTGAAAAGTGCACGTTCATAATGTAATAGCAGAAAAAGATAAAAAACTAAAATGGATGGAGGGTTCGCAAGTGGATTATAGTGAAAAGTATGTAGGCTCAAGGGATGATTTTCTGAGGTTCATACGTGAGGCAGTGGCCAAAATGGGGGACCGCTCTTTGACCATCGAAGAACAAGCTGTTGAAATCCCCGAAGATGTCGAGCTTGAATACAAGATTAAGTATGATGAGGATGAGGAAGAATACAAGGTGGCCATAAAGGTATGTTGGGCTAAACCGGAAGCGGAAGAAGTCGAAGAGGCCGAGTAATGAAAGTGCAAAAAACAATGCAGGATATGCCTGCATTGTTTTTTGGCGTTTGGGGCTAAAGTTGTTTTAGAGTAGCAAATTATGCAAACCAAGCAGTTTTGCAGCCATTAGGGACACTGTAACCACCAAAAAGATGCGAATCCATTTGTCACCGCCGGACACCGTGAATATGCCACCCAGATAAGCGCCCAATGCATTGCCGGCGGCCAGGATAAAGCCCAGTATCCAATCAACCTTGCCACTTATGATGAACACCAGCAGAGAGCTGGACATGTAAATCAGTGTTACCGCCACCTTTAAACTATTGATTTTAACCAGAGACAGGCCTGTGATTAACGCCAGCGCTGCAATAATAATAAAACCAATCCCGGCTTGGATAAAACCGCCATAAAAGCCCACTCCGAAAAATACCAGTGCGGCGATAAATAAACGTGCTTTACTTAAATCCTCACCCTTTGCCTGGGATAAAAACATTTTTTCCGGTCGCAGGATTATTAATACCAGCACCACCAGCATAACAATGGCCAGAACACGGTTAAACATTTGGTCCGACAAGGAGATGGCAAACTTGGCTCCCACAATGGAACCAGCCAGCGCCGGGATGCCCAGTAGCACGCTTAATTTGGGGTAAAAGTAGCCTTTATTTTTAAAATAACCAATGGCCACCAAACTTTGCACCATCAGCGCCACCCGGTTGGTGCCATTGGCCACCGCCGATGGTAACCCTAAAAAAATTAACACCGGCAGGCTGATCAGGGATCCGCCGCCGCCCACCACGTTGACAAATCCCGAGACAATACCTGCGATGAGAACAATGGCGATTTCCATTTTTATGCCTCCATTTAATTTTTTCTCTCTGGTTTATTTGGCCTTAAGGAGTTGGTTTCGTTCCGCCCGTTGGCGGGCTTTTAAAAAAATATGCTTTCCTGGAGTTATCGATATGTTCCCGGGCAATCTGCTCCGCCAGGGGGCCATTGCGGGCTTTAATGGCTTCCGCCAGCCGGCGGTGTTCCCGGGTGGCTTCTTCGATACGTTTGGGTTGGTTGTAACCCACGTGAACATGCCGCTGGATATGGTCCACCAGCGTGGTGATCATGCCGTACAAGCGCGGGCTGCCGGCGGCCCGGTAAATGATATCGTTAAATTGACGGTGTTCCTTTTCCAACCTGGTTAAATCCCTTTGTTGCGCTGCGCTCTCAATCCGTTCCAACGCTTGCATCATTTTGTCGGCGTCAGCGGGGGTAATGTTTTCCGCGGCCATGTGGGCCGCCAGACCCTCCAGCACCGAACGGATGCGGTAAATTTCCAACACCTCCGCATCGCTTACCCGGGCCACCACCGCGCCCAGTTTGGGTAAATGGGAAATTAGCCCTTCCAATTCCAGCATGCGAATGGCCTCCCGGACCGGTGTGCGGCTAACCCCCAGTTGTTCCGCCAGGGTACGTTCCACTAACCGCTGGCCGGGTTTTAATTCCCCGGTGATGATGGCGCGCCGTAATTTTTGAAAAACATGGTCCCTCGTCTGCGGATGGGGCAGCAGTTTGACCGGGGTTAGGCTGGTATCCTTCAAGTGTATCCCGCCCTCCTTGGTATACTGGTATACCATCATTAATATTATATTAGAATGTTGTTTGTGAAAATGCAAGAAGTATTTTCCCGGGAATGTTGATCCTGCTGTAAAAAGAAAATTAAACCCCCGCCAAAGAGGTTGATCCTTCTTGCGGGGGTAGCTTTGCTTATGATACGGCAACCTGACACCGGATATTGTAAAAGTAATAATTACTTTTTAGCATAACTATTGATCTGTTTATTTCACTATAGCAGTGGTTTCCATTTAGTACAGGTTCGGCTGATTGGGTTTTAATTCCATTATACTACCGACCCCTGTCTCGGGACACCCTTAACAACAGAGTGGGGAACAATTAATTCAGTTCTTCATCCAGCTCAATGCCGTACTGCTTCCGCGCAGCTTCCCCGGAAACCAAACCGCTGCGTACATCTTGCCGCACCGCCTCTGGGGAGCGATCCCGGGGATTGCCGAAACCTCCGCCCCCGGCGGTTTCCAGGATAACGGCGGTGTCCCGGGGCACCGAACGGGTAAATTTGCCGGGCATTTCTTGCCGGGTGCCGCCCGGCAGCTTGATATAACACCGGGAGCTTTTACCCGGAGCTCCTCCCTGCAGTCCCCAGGGACGGCGAATATTTCTCTCGGTACTCACCGACACTGTGGCGTCTTCCAGTGCCTTAATTTCCCGCACCAGCCCGGTGCCGCCCCTGAATTTACCGGGTCCCCCTGAATCGGGTATTAGGCCGTATCTTTCCACCAGCAGGGGATAGTTTAATTCTAAAATCTCCACCGGTGTATTCATGGTGTTGGTCATATTTACATGCACACCATCCAGGCCGTCCTGGTTGTATTTGGCTCCCTGGCCGCCGCCGTAGGTTTCCACGTAAGAATAATAACGCCCGCGGTTATCCCGGCCCCCGATGGTAAAATTGCTCATGCTGCCCGTCCCGGCCGCGGTCACCCGGTGGGGTGCGGCCTGGGCTAGGGCTCCCAGCACCACGTCGGTAATGCGCTGGGCGGTATTGATGTTGGCGTGGGCCACCGGGGCGGGGAAGCGGGGATTAACCAGCGTGCCCGGCGGGGTGATTACTTCCACCGCCCGGGCGATGCCCTCGCTGGCGGGCAGTTCGGGGTCGGCCACTGCTTTAATGGCGAAATAAACACAGGCCAGGGTGACGCCCCGGGTGGCGTTGACAGGTCCCCGGGCCTGGGGACCTGTCCCCGTAAAATCAACCCGCGCCGTGCCGTCCTTTATCTCCACAGTGGTGGTTATTTTAATCAATTCCTCGTCAATACCGTCACCTTCCAGGTAATCATAAAACTGGTAAATACCGGCTGGCAACTCTTCCAAGGCCGCGCGAATTCTCCGCTCGGCATAATTGATTATTTCGTCCATATAATAGGCCAGGGTATCCATGCCTGTCCTGCGCACCAGCTCCTGCAGTCTTTGTATGCCCACCTGATTGGCGGAAAGCTGGGCCTGGATGTCGCCGTAGAATTCTTCGGAGGTGCGTACATTGTGGGCCAGCACCCGGAGCAGGTCCCGGTTGAGGTGGCCTTTGCTGCTTATTTTTACCGGGGGGATCCGTATCCCCTCCTGGAAAATTTCCGTGGTGGCGGTGGACATGCTGCCCGGTGCCGCACCGCCCACATCCACGTGATGGGCCAGGTTGGCCACCAGGGCTATGGGCCGCCGGCCGTAAAAAACGGGTGAGATAATACATATATCCGGCAAGTGGGAGCCGCTGGTATAGGGGTCGTTGATGATTATGGCGTCCCCCGGGGCCAGTTTCTCCGCAGGAAAATGCTTCAGTACCGCTTTGACAACGGTAGGCATAAGTCCCAGGTGCAGTGGGATATGTTCCGCCTGGGCCACTAGGCTGCCCCGGGGGGTATATATGGCGGTGGAACAATCCCGCCGGTCTTTAATATTAGGTGAAAGGGCGGTGCGGGTGAGGATGGCGCCCATTTCCTCCGCCACGGACTGTAGTGCGTTGCGCAGCACCTCCAGGGTTATGGGATCGGTGGTTATATTCTTGGCCATATCAGCATACCCCCGTTTCAATGATTAGATTGCCGAAGCGGTCACAGCGAACGGTATTTCCCGGCCAGACCAGGGTGGTGGTGTCGGCCTGGGTGATTATCGCCGGCCCTTCACTGCACCAGCCGGGACCGATTGATTGTCTCTGGTATACCGGCAGGTCATGGTACCGGCCATGCAAATAAACCCGCCTGGTGCCTGAAACAAGCGGCTGGTCGCCGGCCGGCCGGGTTTGGGGCAGCGGTTTGGGCAGCGCGCCGGTGGCGGCCAGGCGCAAGGTGACAATTTCCACCGGGGCATTTTCCCGGCAGTAGCCGTAATGCTGCAGGTGCCGGCGGTGAAAACGCTGTCCGATGGCAAACAGGTCGGCTGCGATAAGGGGATTGGCGGGAACCGCCAGGGTCAATTCATAGGACTGTCCCCGGTAACGCAGATCCATAAACCTGCTCAGGGTGATTTGGGAGTTGTCAAATCCTTCCCCGGCCAAATCCCGGCGTGCTTTTTGGGCCAGCACTGCATAGGCGTCATTAATGGCACCACAGGCGGCGGGGGTTAAATCCGTGATATGGGTGACGGAATAATCGTGGCGCACGTCGGCGGAGAGCATGCCCCAGGCCGAGGTGACTCCGGGGTGGGGCGGCACCAGTACCCGCGGTATGCCCATCTCCCTGGCCAGTTCCACAGCCTGCAGCGGCCCCGCGCCGCCAAAGGGCACCAGGGTGAAATCCCGCGGGTCATAGCCCCTTTGTACCGATATAACCCGCATGGCCCTTACCATGGCGGCGTTCACCACTTTTATAATCCCCTCGGCGGCCGCCTCCAGGGAGAGTTTCAAAGGGTGGGCTATCTTTTCGCTGATGCACCGGGTGGCGGGCTCGACGCTGACATTATCCAGGCCGGTGAAATCACCCGGTGCCAGCCGGCCCAGTACCATATTGGCGTCTGTTACCGTGGGCTCGTTGCCCCCCAGGTTGTAGCAGGCCGGCCCGGGCAGCGACCCGGCGCTTCGGGGACCCACCCGCAGCGCCCCGCCCCGGTCAATCCAGGCAATGCTGCCTCCCCCGGCGCCGATGGTATGGATGTCCAGCATGGGCAGCCGCAGCGGGTACCCGCCGATGGTGCCCTCGGTGGTGAAGCGGGGTTTCTGGTTGTGGATGAGGCAGATGTCCATGCTGGTGCCGCCCATATCCGCGGTCAGCAGGTTATTATGCCCGGCCTGGCGGGCCAGGTAAACACCGGCCAGCACGCCGCCCGCTGGGCCGCTTAACACGGTCCGGGCACTTTGCTGCCGGGCCTGGTGGGCGGTGATCACTCCGCCGTTGGATTGCATGATAAATAATTTGCCATCGATACCGGTGGAACGTAAATTTTGGGCCAAACGGCTGACATAACGGTCAATGGTTGGCTTGACCAGCGCGTTGATTACGGTGGTGCTTGTCCGCTCGTATTCCATACATTCGGGCAGTATTTCGGAGGAAATCGTTACGGACAGGTGGGGCAGCGTTTCCAGCAGTGCTTTCTTTAGTTTTTGTTCATGGGCCGGGTTGATATAGGCGTGCAAAAGACACACGGCCACCGATTGGGCACCTGTTTGCTTCACTTGTTCCACCAGGTTGTTTATATCCCCTTCTGTAAGGGCGGTTTTAACGGTACCGTCCGCTAGAATACGCTCGTTGACCTCCAAAACCATGTGGCGGGGGAGCAGCGGAGCCGGTTTTGTGGTCCAAAAGTTATACAGGTGCGGCCGGTTTTGCCGCCCGATAAAAATAATATCCTTGAAACCGCGGGTGGTGACCAGTGCCGTCGGGGCACCCCTTTGCTCCAGGATAGCGTTGGTGGCCACTGTGGTACCGTGCAGCACTAAATCGATGGACCCGGGGTCAATACCATGCTGCAGCGTTATTTTTTTTATACCTTCCAGTACAGCCCGGGAAGGGTCGTCGGGGGTTGACGGTTCCTTGGCGATAAAAACTTCGCCGCCGGTACCCAGCAGGCAAAAATCAGTGAAGGTGCCTCCGGTATCCACGGCCAGTTTATATTTGGTCAAATCAATCACCTACTAATAAATATAATTTACGCCTGCTGCTTTTCGGCCAGTTCCTTCCGGCCGGGCAGCAGCAGGGCCAGCACAAGACCGATCACCGGGAAAATAATCATTGTCTCAAACACCGCCGGCAAGCCCCAGCGGTCGGCCACCCAGCCCAACAGGGTGGCGCCCACTCCGCCCATACCGATACCAAACCCCAGCATCAGCCCCGAAGCTAAACCCACATTACCGGGCATCATTTCCTGGCCCAAAACCACCGTTACGGCAAAGGTGGAAATAATGGCAAACCCCATCAGCGCCACTATAACCGTGGTCCAGATACCCTCCAGGTGCACGAACAAATACAGCAGGGGTACCAGTGCAACCATGGAGGCCACGATGATGTTTTTCAGCCCCCAGCGGTCGGCTGCCGGGCCGCCCACCAGCGTGCCGAAAACACCGGCAAACAGGAACACCGAGGTGATGGCGGCGGCATACTGTTCACTGTGCTGCAGGTAATGCACATAATACTGGGGCAAAAAGGTGACCAGGCCAAAATGCACAAAAGAACGCATGACGACCACTGTTATCAGCAGCGCCACCGGGAGCACATACCAGGGTATCCCTTTGCCCGCACTTTTTATGTCCCGGGCGGGAGGCGATATTGGGCCGGCGTTGGGCTTGATTTGCCCGGCGCTAGTAACCCCTGTGCCCCCCGGTGCGGCTGTTATGCGGGCCAGGGTAAGCCAGAGCAGCCCGGCCATAATGCCGTTTAATACCAGGAATCCCACCGATCCGCGCAAACCGGCCAGGGCGAAGAAAAAAGTAGCCAGCACGGGACCGGCTGCAAAACCCAGGTTTCCCCCCACTGAAAATATGGACATACCCGTGGCTTTGCGTTTTCCGCTAGCCAGGCGGGCATATTTGGAGCCTTCGGGGTGGTAAGCGGCCACGCCCAGCCCGCTGGCCAGCGATACCGCGAGCAATACCGGAAAATTAGTGGAAAAACCGGTCAATGCCATACCAACTCCGGCCAGCAGGCAGCCCAGGGGGATAAGCCAGGCCGCCCGGAAACGGTCACTGAGGATACCGAAAACAGGCTGTATCACCGAAGAACTTAAATTAAAAGCCAGCATCACCATACCTACCTGCAGTTGGCTAAGGGCAAACACGGGCTGCAAAAAAGCCAGCATCATGGGTAGCGCGCCCTGGCTGATGTCGGTCATGGCATGGCCGGTGCCCAGTAAAGCCAGTATTCTTTTGTTCATTTTCATTTGTGTTGATCCTTTCGTAAAAAGTATTAAATGCAGTGCAATCTATAAATTCACCCGCTGTATTTTTTTTCATCATTTAACCCGAAAACCCTTTTAATTATTGGATAAATGACAGTACGGGATGGTATCTTTCTGATAAGGCAAGGAGAAAATTTTTAGGAATGTGCTTGAAAGTTAAAAAGAGAAAGACGCAAAAAAAGCGCATTAAACCAAACGGTAAATGCGCTTCATTAACATACTGCAACATACTGCGACAGCACAAACCAAACTTAACAAGTCTATTCAAAAAGCCTGTGGGAATCCCATTAATAATCTTTGCGATAACGGGATTTTGTGGTGCTCATGCAGGTGCCGGGTGTTGAGTTATTTAATCTTTCAACACCCGGCGTCAAAGCTACATTTCAAATAAACCCCTAAGGCAGCTTATTTACAGTACTTGTTCATGGCGTCGGTAAAAAGCTGCAGGTGATGCTGCTCATCCATAATAAACCTTTCCAGCATTTCCACGATATAAGGGTCCCTGATTAATTGCTGGTGTTTGCGATATTGTTCTATGGCCGACTTTTCCGCAGCTATGTCGGCGGCCAGCCGGTCACAAACCGAGTTGCCGTAATACACATAATTACCGCACCAAAAAGTTGTCTTATTATTGGTCAGGGTGCGCAACTGGGGGTCCACACCCAGCAGGCGAATAGTTTCACCCAGCATTTCCAGGTGCCACATTTCAATTATGGAAATACACTCTTCCAGTTCAGCCAGGTCGGAGAACTTCTCCTCAAATACAATATGGTGGTGGAAGTACTGGTTGATGGCGGTCATTTCGCTGACCTGGCCGGCATAATCCTCCAGTAATAACTCGGCATAATAGCGGTTCGGCCTTTGAACCCTGACTTCCGGGTACGGTGTGGGCAAAGCGCACCACCTGTATATGTGTGCATTGCGGGTATTGGTCTGGTTCGTCGCGTTTGGATTAATAAAAATCACCTCCTTATTGATTGGCCGTTTAATGGTTGTTCTGCCGGGTAAAAAAGAAAATGTATCAATAAAGTATATGGTTGCTCATGATTAGTTAGAATGCAAATCCCGGCGAGCGAGGTCCCGGGTATCTGGGGGGTAGCGGTAAAAACTGTTGGTTCGTGGGATGGGTGTTGTATTTAATCTGTAAAGGGATGGTTAATTGGCCGGTGGGTTTGCGGGAGCGAAACTCTGACTTGGTAAAACCCGTCCCTTCGTTTTATAATGACACTTGCCTGTACATACTTTATTGGCTTTGATTTATTATGGAAGGAGAAAACCCCATGGAAAAAAACACAGCGCCAAACGATATTATAAACATAGTGGCCGGGGAAACCGGTATCCCCGGGCATAAAGTGGAAAGCACCGTCCGGCTGTTGGAGGAAGGGAATACCGTGCCCTTTATAGCCCGGTACCGCAAAGAAGTAACCGGCGAGTTGGACGAGGTGCAAATACGCCGCATCGAGGAGTTGGTTAAGTTTCACCGCCACCTGCAGCAGCGCAAGGAAGAGGTGCTCCGGCTCATTGATGAACAGGGTAAGCTGACCGGAGAACTCCGGGCGCGGATCGAAAGTGCTGTTAAACTCACCGAGGTGGAAGACCTTTACCGTCCTTACCGGCAGAAACGCAAAACCCGGGCCGGGGTGGCCCGGGAGCGGGGGTTGGCTCCGCTGGCTGAATATCTTCTATCCTTTCCCCGGGCCGGCAACCCGGAAGGTGAGGCTGCCAAATACTTATCTGATGCTGTGCCCACGGCCGAGGAGGCCTTGCAGGGGGCGCTGGATATAGTGGCTGAGCAGGTGGCCGATGACCCTGATGTGCGCGGCTGGGTGCGGGATTATACCCGCCGGCAGGGCCGGTTGGTGACCCGGGCCCGGGATGACGGAGCCGAATCGGTGTACCGGATGTATTATGATTACCAGGAGCCGGTGAGTAAAGTGGTGCCCCACCGGGTACTGGCCATCAACCGGGGTGAGCGGGAAGAGTTCCTTAAAGTAGCCGTACAAGTGGATGAGGATGTGGTAATTGACTGGCTGTATCGCCGTTTTGTCAAGCCGGGGGCGGTTACTACAGAACTGGTGCAAAGGGCGGTGGCGGATGCCTATAAAAGGCTGGTGGCACCCGCCGTGGAACGTGATATTCGCAATGAATTGACAGCGGAAGCCGAATCCCGGGCCGTGCAGGTCTTTGCCCGTAATTTGCGCAGCTTGCTGATGCAGCCCCCGGTTAAAGATGTGGTGGTACTGGCCATTGATCCCGCCTACCGGACCGGGTGCAAATGGGCTGTGGTGGATGAAACCGGCAAACTGTTGGATGTAGGCGTAGTTTATCCCACGCCGCCGCAAAAAAACATAGCCGAGGCCGAAGCTAAGCTCGCCGGGGTGGTAAAGCGGTACGGGGTGCAAGTGATTGCCATTGGCAATGGTACGGCCTCCCGGGAAACAGAGCAGTTTGTGGCCGATTTCATAAAAAAACAAAAGCAGCCCGGCCTGGCCTATACCATAGTGAGCGAGGCCGGGGCCAGTGTTTATTCGGCTTCAGAATTGGCCGCCAGGGAATTTCCCGGTCTGGACGTGTCCGCCCGCAGTGCTGTTTCCATCGCCCGGCGCCTGCAGGACCCGCTGGCCGAGCTGGTGAAAATTGAACCCCGGGCCGTTGGGGTGGGACAATACCAGCACGACGTGGCCCCAAAACAGCTTAACGAAAGCCTGGCCAAAGTGGTGGAGTCGGCCGTTAATTATGTGGGTGTCGATTTAAACACGGCATCGGCGGCGCTGCTTGGTTATGTCGCCGGTATCAACGCTGTGGTGGCCAATAATATCGTGCGCTACCGGGAGCAAAACGGCCGTTTTGTGAACCGCCGCCAGTTGCTCAAAGTGCCCCGTTTGGGACCCAAAACCTTCGAGCAATGTGTGGGATTTTTGCGTATTAGCGGCGGGGATAATATTCTTGATGCCACTCCCATTCACCCCGAATCTTACCCGCTGACTGCCCGGTTATTAAATATTTTAGGATTAAAAATGACGGATGTTGGCCGCCCGGTTCTGCGTTCTAAGCTGGCGGGACTGGATGTTGAAGCCGTGGCGGACCGGCTGGGTGCCGGTGTGCCCACCCTGCGGGATATTGTGGAAAGCCTGTTGCGCCCGGGTCGTGACCCCCGTGATGAATTGCCCCCGCCGGTGTTCCGGTTCGATGTGTTGAGCATAGAGGACCTCCGGGCGGGTATGGTATTGATGGGAACCGTGCGTAATGTGGTGGATTTTGGTGCCTTTGTGGACATTGGTGTTAAAAATGACGGCCTGGTGCATATATCCGAGTTGGCTGAAGGTTATGTCCGCCACCCGCTGGATGTGGTGTCGGTGGGAGATGTGGTTACCGTACGTGTTCTTGAGGTGGATGCCGGTCGTCACAGGATAGCCCTGTCCATGCGGGTGTAGCTGCACAGTCTACACCCGGCACTTGCATGAACACCGCAAAAGCGATCCAACATGGAGATTATCAGCGATTTCGCCCGGGCTTTTGAAAAGCCTTTTTTGAATATTTTCGTGTGGTGACAAAAAGTAGTTGCAAAAATGAAAAGAATTAAATATAATCTTAGTAAGTTACATAATGCACAAGCCGAACTCGTAATAATGACGGATTCCGGTAACAAAAAACAAATTAAAGTACGAGAGGAGGTATAAGGGAATAACCTGGACTTATATATAGTGTCTAGTGATATATTTCACTACCACTGATTGATAATTATTTTACTAATTGACTTCTGGGCTTAGTTAATTCTTTTGGGGGTGGTTATATGAGTAATACCACACAAGCAACCGTCAGCGCATCCGTGAAGGCCGAACAAGTTAATAATTTATCCGGCGAGTGGAAAAGAATAGCCTTTGCAACACTGGGTATCGGGCTGTTTGCACTATTTTACTTCCTGCCCCAGCTTCCTCCTGCTATAGATCCCACGGGTAAAGTATTCGAATTATCCCGGGAGGCCCAACTGGCCATCGGACTTTTCCTGCTGGCCGGGGTATGGTGGGTGTTCGAAGTGATACCCATCGGTGTAACCAGTCTTACCATCGGCGTTATGCAGGCCGCCTTTCTGATCCGCCCGGCTAGTGAAGCCTTTGCCGTGTTTATGGACCCCTCGGTGCTGTTCATTTTGGGTTCGCTGCTGCTGGGCGTGGCCTTTACCAAGGCGGGGGTAACAACCCGGCTGGCCTTCAAAATGCTGTCCGTGATCGGTGAAGATTCCCGTAAAATATTGTTGGGTGTGTTTATGGTGACCATGGTGTTGACGCTGTTGATGGCGCACACCGCAGTGGCCGCCACCATGTTTCCGCTGATGCTGGTCATTATGAGTATGTATGGTAAAGAGGATCAGCCCTCTAATTTTGGTAAAGCGATGTTTATCGGTATGGCCTACGCCGCCGGTGCGGGCAGTATGATTACGCTGCTGGGTGCCGCCCGCGGCCCGGTGGCCCTGGGATTTTTCAAGGAATTCACCGGTATTGACGTTGGCTTCCTGCAGTATTCCATAGCCATGGCACCCTTTGGTATCATTATGGTGTTGCTAACCTGGTTCTTGTTGTGCTTTGTGTTCTTCAAACCCGAACAAAATAAAATCGACGGTTTGAAATCGAAAGTGGAAGAAGTATATTCCCAAATGGGTCCCATTACTGGTAAAGAAATATTCGTCATCGTGCTGGCCCTGTCGGTAGTGACCGTGCTGGCAACCCAGCAGTTTATCCCGGCCATTGCAGATATGAGCAGGAGTATCCCCATATTGGTAGCGGCCATCATTATGTTTATGACTAAATTGTTTACCGTGGAGGATTTGGAAAAAAGCGTTCCCTGGAATATCGTGCTGCTGTTCGGCGGTGCCATGAGTATCGGAACCTGCCTGTGGGTGACCGGGGCCGCCGAGTGGATGGCCATCCACTGGCTCTCCATGTTCCAGAATGCCAACTGGCTGGTTTTTGTAGTGGCCATAGCCTTTTTGGTTATCATCATGACCAACTTTATTATGAACGTGGCGGCCATTGCCATTACCATGCCCGTGGCCCTGGTAATGGCCGGGTATTTGGGTGTTAACCCGTATCTGATTCTTTACGCCTGTCTGGCCATGGCGGCATTGCCCTATTTGCTGCTGGTGGGTGCAGCGCCCAATGCCATCGCTTATCAATCCAAGCAGTTTACCACCGGTCAATTCTTTATGGTGGGTGTTCCCTTCACCATCCTGGCTTTGGTGATGGTGGCGGTATTTGCCCTGGTGGTATGGCCCTTACTGGGCATTCCGGCCCTGGTTAATTAATGGATAATCCGGGTGACCGGTAAGAAAAACAAAGGCAACTGGTGCAGGTTATCTGCAGGCAGTTGCCTTTTTTCACGCTATAAATTTATGCTTGCTATTTTGGTTAAAAGCCAAGGATTTAAGTACAGAAATGCGCGCGTGAGAAAACCGGTTGGCGCGCTTTTCCTGTTGGTGTATTGCACAAATTATCAGACGTTAAATCAAGGCGGGATGATCCCGCCTTATTCCTTGTTTTTGATAGTGTTCACGCTGGCTTCTTTGATGATTTTCATTACCTGGTTCATCATGTTCTGAAATTTTTCCTGGGCATCGGAAAATGCCTTGATGGTCCTGTTTTCCACTATTTTAAGCTGTACCTGTTCGAATTCTTTAGCCTCTTCCGCTGTTAGCTGCTCACCTTTTTTTTGTTTTTCCTTTTGCAGTTGCTGTAATTCATGAAATCTTTTCAGTAAATTTTGCGCATCGGGATTGCCAATCATATCCCTTTCCCTGTCCTGTACTTCCTTGAACTCCTCGGATTCAATGATGCTTTTGCCCAGTGCTGAGGCTTTTTCAAATACATCCCGGGACATTGGTACCCTCCTTAAAATATGTAATTTAAGCACGTCCGACGGTAAAATATGATCGCCCTGGCTAACTTTCTACAGTATAACATAAATACGCATTATATCACAGTGGACAGGGAAGCAAAGCCTGTTTTTTAGTATTGGCTGTGGTGTATATTCTGATATAATAAACAACATTGATGAAGATTATTTATAAATAGCGGTTAGAACATATTTCATGCCGGTTGGGTGATATGACAATAACAACATTCGATGTAAGGAGAATGTAAAATGTTAAGGGACTATGTATTGTTTGATCTTGACGGTACTTTGCTGGATTCGCTGCCGCTGATTGAAGCTACTTTCCACCATGTATTTAATCAAATGCACATTCCCTGGGATGATGGTGCGGTGATGAAAACAGTGGGGCTACCCCTGCGCGATGCCTGCAAACAGTTTGGTGGGGAAAGATGGCAGGAGTTGTTTGATAGTTATGTTAACCACCAACTGTTGATACATGACCGGTATATTAAATTATACCCGGGGGCCTTGAAAACGCTGGATGCAATAACACCGCTGGCCAAAGGCCTGGGGGTGGTGACCTCCAAACGCCGGCCAATGGCGGAACGGGGGATCGCCGTAACGGGATTGGGCCGTTACTTTAAACACCTGGTTACCCTGGAGGATGTAAAAAAGCCCAAACCCCACGCTGAACCGGTGCTGCGGGGTTTGGATATATTGGGGGCCAAACCGGAACAGGCCGTATTCGTGGGTGATAGTTATTACGACATCGAATCGGGCCATAATGCCGGAGTGCTTACAGTGGGTGTCTCCTGGGGTATGGCTACCCGGAAAGAATTGCAAGCCTGTGCTCCGGACTATATCGTAGATACATGGTCTGAATTGGTTGCATTGTTAACCCGTTAGTTTCACCCACTCTTCCATGTACTTCTCCAACCGGGCTCGAAGTTTCTCCAATTCGGAGTTTTTAAGCCGGTAGACTTCATGGTCGTTATATACCTCGGGTAAATAAAGCTCCTGCTCCAGGCTAAATATTTCGGTTTCGGTAACGGTGATTAGATTTTCCAGTTCCTCCGTGCGGCGTTGTGCCTTGCGTTCCTCCCGTTGTTTTTCCTTGCGCCGCAGGTAATCTTGCTTGGTAGCACTGGCCTGGCCGTGCTTGCTTTCCTGCTGCCTGTCTTTGGCCCGGGCAGCCTTTTTATTTTGGTAATCGTCAAAGTTACCCGGAAAGTTAAAAACGCCGTCCGGGGTCAGCTCAATGACCCGGGTGGCTATTTTATTTATGAAGTAGCGGTCATGGGAAACAAACAGCAAAGTGCCCGGATATTGCAGCAGGGCCTCCTCCATTGCTTCGTTGCCCAGTATATCCAGGTGACTGGTTGGTTCGTCCAGCAGCAAGAAATTGGCCTTGTGGCACATCAGCTTGGCCAGGGCCAGCCTGGCCTTTTCGCCGCCGCTTAGGTCGGCTACATTTTTAAAAACATCCTCTCCACTGAATAAAAAATTACCTAAAATTGAACGAACGGTTTGCTCATCATATTGCGGGTATTCGTCCCATAATTCCTCGATTACCTGTTTGTGGCCCGACAGGTGCTTTTGTTCCTGATCATAATAACCCGTGCTGACATGGTACCCTTTTGTTATTGAACCCGATAAGGGGGGCAGCATGCCGGCCACCGTTTTGAGCAGCGTGGTTTTGCCGGTGCCGTTGGGTCCCAGCAGGGCCACCCGCTCACCGCGGTGGATGCTAAAGGTTATATTACGAGCCACCGCACGGCCCCGGTAGCCCACGTCCAATTCCCTTACCGCCAGCACCTCTTTACCACTGGACCGGGTGGTGCCCATGGAAATATTGATTTTTTTGTTGTCTGTTTGGGGTTTATCCAGGGGCTTGATTTTTTCCAGTAACTTTTGTTTGCTTTTAGCCCTCCCGGTGGTGGATGCCCGGGCAATGTTGCGCCTGACAAATTCCTGCAGCCGGGTGATTTCCTCTTGTTGTTTACGGTATTGTTTGGCCTGCTGTTCCAATTCCCCGGCCTTTAAGACAAGATAGCGGGAATAATTGCCATTATATCGCTTCAGGCGGGAAAACTCCAATTCATAAATCGCCTCGGCCAGGGTATCCAAAAAATAACGGTCGTGTGAAACGGTCAAAATAGCACCGGTGTATGTTTGCAGGTATTTTTCCAACCACCCCAGTGTCTCCATGTCCAGGTAATTGGTGGGTTCATCCAATATAAGTACTGCGGGCTTGGCCAGTAGTAATTTGGCCAGGGCCAGGCGAGTCTTTTCCCCGCCGCTTAAACGGTCCACGTCAATGTGATAATACTCCTCGCCAAATTGTAGCCCGTGCAGCACCCCGCGAACCGCGGCCTGGTATTCATAGCCGCCACTTCTGGCGAAACTTTCCCGCATATCGGTATATTCTTCGGTAATCTTTTTCAGCAAAACAGGGTTGGCGGCATTTTCAGGCCTTCCCATGGCAAATTCCAGCTTGCTGATTTTTTCTTCCATGGTTATGAGGTGGTCAAAAACCGACATCATTTCCTCCCAGACCGTGCGGTTTGATTGCAGGCCGCCCTGCTGGGCCAGGTAACCCAGGGTGACAGTTTTGGGGCAAATGATGTCCCCGGCATCCGGGGGCAGTTGTCCGGTAAGAATCTTGAGCAACGTGGTTTTTCCCGCTCCGTTTCTCCCCACCAGCCCTATTTTTTCCCCTTCCTTCACGGTCAGGGTAACATCGTCAAGTATTTTAGCGTCGCCAAAGGATTTGTGAATATGTGACGCCTGTAATACGATCATCCAACATCACTCCCGTATCCATAAAGTTTACCTTAACTGTACGGGTATAAACAAGTGAAAAGTTGTTTTTAATAGCCGCGTAAATATCGCAAAAGCCGGCCGGCGTGGGATCTCACGCGGGCTTTTCGAGCAGCCCCGATTGGTATCAGACGATACGAAAGTGAAAAGGATAATACTATAATTTACATGGTGCGGAGGTGGAAAAAAGTATGCGCACCAGTATTGCAGGGTTGATATGCGTGCTTTTAAAACCCGGGTCGTTGCGGGTCGTAGCTGGTTTGGTATTTGTCGCGGTTTTGCTTATGGCCGCCCGGGATTTACAGGCCGGTGAGCAACGGGAGTTGTTTTGGGGGGACCGGGGTGCTGATGTGGCCCGGGTACAGCGAAAACTAAAACAGTTTGATTTATACGGCGGGCCGGTGACGGGTTATTTTAGCTGGGATACCGTTCAAGCGGTACGCGATTTTCAAAAAAAGCATAAAACCACCGCCCGGGGTGTGGTGGATAATGAAACCCGTGCATTGTTATTCAGGGTTGTGCCAGAGGAAAAAATATCTCAAGAGGATATTTATTTACTGTCGGCCATTATAGAAAGTGAAGCCGCCGGTGAGTCCTATCTGGGTAAAGTTGCCGTGGGGGCGGTGATTATAAACCGGGTGGAAAGTGCCCAGTTTCCCAATACTTTAGGGGGAGTAATATTCCAACCGGGGGCCTTTGAGTCGGTGGCCAACGGGCAATTCGGGCGGGGGATCACGGCTGATTCGCGCCGGGCCGCCCGGGACGCCTTGTTGGGGCAGGATCCCACCGGCGATGCCCTGTACTTCTGGAACCCGGCCAAACCGGTTAATCCATGGGTTTGGCAGCGCCGGCAGGTGGCGCAAATAGGCCGGCATGTCTTCGCCCGTTAAATTGCCACTATTAAATGTACGTTAAAAAAATGTTAAGCTTGCAAATAAATTTTAAATTTGTTGTAAAAAAAATGTAAAAGCAAGCGCAGATAACCGGTAATTTGGTAGAATTGACGTGGCTTTTTATAATATCTGCGGGGGGACAAGTCATGCCTTTTTCGGTCCAAGATGTATTATTTTATGCGCTGGGCGGCCTGGGTATTTTTTTGTTTGGCATCAAATATATGTCCGAAGGATTGCAGAGCGTGGCCGGCGAACGTATGCGGGAGTTTTTGGAAAAGGGAACCAAAACACCGCTGCGTGGCGTTATCACCGGGACGCTGGTCACCGCCCTGATTCAAAGCAGCAGCGGTACCACGGTTTTAACGGTGGGTCTGGTTAATGCCGGGCTACTCACATTACGGCAGGCCATTGGCGTAATCATGGGGGCCAACATCGGCACTACCATGACCGCCTATTTAATTGGTTTTAAATTGGAACACTACTCCTTGCCTATAATTGCCATTGGAGTTATCATACTTTTCTTTGTTAAAAATAAAAAAATTGCCAATATGGGGCAGGTAATATTTGGCTTTGGCATGTTGTTTTACGGTATGAGTGTGATGGGCGACGGCCTTAAACCTTTAAGGGATTGGCCGGTTTTTCTTGATTTAATGATTAGTGTAGAAAATAACCCGCTTTTGGGGGTAGCCATCGGTACGGCGTTCACTTTTATCGTGCAAAGCAGCAGTGCCACCATCGGTGTACTGCAGGAATTGGCCGACCAGGGAGCTGTCACCTACTACCAGGCGGTACCTATTTTATTTGGCGATAATATCGGTACCACAGTCACCGCCTTGCTGGCCTCCATCGGTACCACCATTGCGGCCCGGCGGGCGGCACTTACCCATACCTTGTTTAATTTGAGCGGTACCGCCCTGTTTTTGCCCCTTTTCTTGCTGGGCATATTCCCCGAGTACGTTCGTTTGGCTACAAATTATTTTTTTGTGCTTTTTCCGGGCTTTGAGGGTACCTGGGAGACTATTAATATTCGCATGCAGATTGCCCAGACCCACGGCATGTTTAACATAACCAACACGTTTATTCAATTACCTTTCGTATCCTACCTGGCCTGGGCCGTCACCAAACTTGTACCCGGTGCGGATGCCCAGTTCGATATTAAACCGCGCTATTTGGAGCCCCGATTGCTGGCCAACCCGGCGGTGGCATTAGGACAAGCTGCCAGGGAAACACTGCGCATGGGGCAGTACGCCAGTGAATTTTTCAAAGAGTCAGTGCAGTTTTTCATGAACCCCAAGAGCAAGGAACTGAATCCCCTGTATTTGGAACAGAAAGAGGAACTGATCAACCGGCTTGATACCAATATTACCGATTACCTGGTAAAACTATCCTCCAGTAAAAAAATGAACGAGGACCAGTCCAATTACGCCCAAACTTTATTGCAGGCAATCAATGACCTGGAGAGGATTGGTGACCATGCGGACAATATAGTGGAACTGGCGGTTTACAGTGTGGAGCATAAAATAAAATTTTCGGATGAAGCCATGGCCAGCGTGCGTTCCATGGCCAGGTTGACCGGGGAAACACTGGACGCTGCCTTAAAAGCTTTGCAAACCAGTGATCGCTCCCTGGCCAGGCAGGTAATAAAAAATGATGTTGTTATAGATAACCTGGAAAAAGAATTCCGGGAAGGTCACATCATGCGTTTAAACGAAGGTATTTGTACCGGAACCGAGGGTTCGGTGTTTTTGGATCTGCTCAGTAACATGGAAAGAGTCGGTGACCATTCCGTTAATATAGCGGAATACGTGCTGGGACAAATGGGGGCCGTAGAGCGATTGGAAGTGAAAATGGCCAGCAAAAGGATAGCCTCAGGTGAGGATGTGGAAAGAAAAATAAATTAAACTTTTTAAAAAAGCAGGATTTTAAAATTGCATGTCGTATAAATCATAGAGGTAGGATAAGCTTGTTTATCAACTCTGTATCAGGGAATATCAAGCAGGCGAACATATTTGCTTGTTGCGGTTAATCAAAGATGTACCGGTGAAAATGGATACTCTTTTGCCTGATGAACCTGTTGCACTCCTTGGTACGGAATGATAATATAATGCTTAGTAGAAAAAGCTTTTCGCCCTAAAAATAGATATAGATAAATAAGAGAATTTTTTTTAGGGGAAAAATGAGAAAATCATTTTAACAATATTTTTGGAGGTGTAAGATTAATGGCTTTTCTTGAAGTGGATGGAAAGCAAATTGAACTGGATGAGGACGGTTTTGTTCTTAACCCTGACGAGTGGACCGAAGGCGTAGCGATAGCTTTTGCCGAAGGCGAAGGCATTAAGGAACTCACCGATGACCACTGGAAAGTAATTCATTACTTGCGTGATTATTACAAGCAATTCCAGGTTGCCCCGATGGTAAGAAAAATGTGCAAACAAACCGGTTACAGCCTGAAACAGATTTATGAACTTTTCCCGTCCGGCCCGGCCAAAGGCGCATGCAAATTGGCTGGTCTGCCCAAGCCAACCGGTTGTGTATAAATAAAAAACCAACCCGCCGATTAAAGGCGGGATTTTTTTATGCTGTTTATATTGACATTATGTTCATAATTAATTACAATCTAAATTGGGTAATTTTTCGAAATAAACAGGTGATTTACTAAGCGCTGGGAAACTACAGCAAGTGTTGTGGGATTGATTCAATTAGATAACAAATAATGGTAGCATTGGAGGTGCGCTAAATGAAAATTGCTTTACCCCATGAGTACGGTTATATTAACCAGCATTTCGGCAGGAGCAAAGAATTTATCATTGTTGAATTGGATGAAGGCCAAATTGCCAACAAAAGAATTGTTTCGGCTGAGCAATTACAGCATAATCATGAGGGGTTGGCCGGTTTATTAAAGGGTGAGCAGGTGGATACAGTGATAGTGGGCGGAATCGGTGCCCGCGCCCTTGAGCCCTTGAAGGCCAACGGTATGCAGGTGGTTACCGGAGTCAGTGGTAAAATTGATGAAGTGGTGATCAAATTTGCCCGGGGGCAGCTGCCCACCGGATCGGAGGCCTGCTGTAGTCATCACCACGGTGAGCACGGCCACGGCTGCAGTCATTAATCTAAATTCCATAACCGGCCAGCACGCCAGTTAAGGTCAATAAAAAGCCTGCACCGGTTATGATGATAAATTTCTTGGCCCGGTTATCCCAGTTTGCAGGGAGGAATCCGGGCCAATTGCCTGTTCCGGCGATATGCAGGGTCAGCAGCAGTATCCCGGCAACTATGAAGCAAATACCTGTTAAAATAAAAATAAAGCTTACCAATATCATCTTTGCGGCACACCTTTGACCATTATCTATTAGTTTATTAATGCGTTGTGGAAAAAAATAATTTTGTATTTAATCCCGATTTAATTTATTATAAGGTTGGTTGTGGTAACGACTCAAGATTAAATTTAGGAGGAGTTGGTGCTTTAATGTTGCCGTTGGTCAAACTGTTGCCGGCTATCAGCCAGGCCGAGGAAAACAAGTTGTTTGATAAGTTGGATGAAATATATGATCAATTGCCTGATACCGTATGCGGGCGCTGTGGAACTTGCTGTACCGTGCCGCCCCCGGCATATATAGTAGAGTATTTAAATATGTTTCGCTTTGTCAATAAGAACTTCCCTGAAAGGTGGCCCGGGTTTATAGCCGGCGCAGTCAGGTATTATTTTTTGGAATTGGTGGATATCAACCAGCGCTGCCCCTTCCTGGATGAGCACAATAACTGTCAAGTTTATGAAGCCCGACCCTTTACGTGCCGGACTTACGGTTTGATGGGCAAAGGGAATGAGACGCAGGATATGGTGCGCCGCAATATGGAAAAACTAGTTGAGAAATACAGATCGGAACATGATATTGAACTGCCCAGGGAAATAGTGGAATATGAGTTGCCCGGTTGTGATAAGGTAAAGGCGGTCAATGGGGCCAATAAAACTCCTTCGGAATTGATTCATCTTTTAACCTCGGATCTCGGGCAGTTGGAATTGTTCTTTGTGCCTATGCCTGTGGTGGAAAGCCAGTATACATTTGTGCCTTATGTAAATCACCTGGTTGCCAGTATCGTCAGCGAAGGGGCAAGGTTCAGGCGTCCCAGGGTGATGAAAGAATTCCTGGCCGAAGGCCGCAGTGAATTGCTGGAAGGTTATATAGAAAAATACAGGAACACATCATTTTAATGGTGTGTTCCTGTATTTTTCCATGCAACAAGGGGTTTTACAGTTCTTATGTCGTAGTGAAGGGCTTTATAAAGCTTGTCAAAGACTGTGATTCATGTTATATTCAACATATCATAAGGACGGGGTTTTTTGGGGTGCATTTTTGTGCACATCTTCACAATAGTAAAACCAGCATTACCTTTCTTAAATATTTTTTATTTTCTCGGTAACGAAAGAAGGAATATCCGCACCTTGTGTCTAATTTCATTAATATAACCCAGTGTATTTTAAACGGTATGCAGCATACCCGGATAGCAAATGAGCGACATTACCATGACAACTAGCTGACAGTTGCCCGCGTAGGGCCGTGTGGGGTGCTGTGTATATGTAATTGGGGAAGAGATTAAAAATCTATATTTAGTATCTGGGGAGATTGGGTTTTCAAAGGGAGCATTTTGCTCCTTGATTGCAAAATAAAAAAAATAGGAGGGGGAATCATTTATGGCGCTACCTAAACCACATGGCCCTGAAGGAAAATTAATGCCTTTGTTACTGTATGGCGACGAAAGAGCCGCTGAAATCAAAAGGGCGGAAGGTCTGCCCAAGGTTTATATGAGCTCAAGGGAGACTTCCGATGTCCTCATGCTTGGTATCGGTGCATTTACACCCTTAAAAGGCTTTATGAAAAAAGATGACTACACCGGCTGTGTATTTGATCTCAAATTGACTGACGGGACTATGTGGCCCATGCCGGTAACTCTGTCCATCACCGCCGAAGAGAAAGACGCCATTGGCCTCAAGGAAGGTATGGAAGTAGCTCTTTATGATAGGGCTTCCGGTGAACTCTATGCTACCATGCTGGTGGAAGAGATTTATACCTACGATAAAGAAGCCGAGTGTCGTGAAGTTTTTAAGACTCTGGATGCCGAAGGTCACCCCGGGGTAGCCAGCGTTATGAAGCAAGGGGAATTTAACCTGGGTGGCCCCATCAAAGTACTTAACGAGGGTGTGTATCCTCAAAAATATCCCAAATACTACCTGTATCCCGCTGAAGCACGCAAACTGTTTGAAGAAAAAGGCTGGTCAAATGTTGTTGCTTTCCAAACCAGGAATCCCATGCACCGCTCCCACGAGTATCTCTGCAAGTTCGCCCTGGAAAGCGGTCTGGTGGATGGCTGCTTCATCCATGCCATCGTTGGTGCATTAAAGCCTGGCGATATTCCCGGTGAAACACGTGTCAAGTGTTATGAGGTTTTGGTTGACAAGTATTTCCCGCAGGAAAATATTGCTCTGGGTGTTTACCCCATGGAAATGCGTTACGGCGGACCCCGTGAAGCTTTGCTGCATGCTGTTTTCCGCCAAAACTGGGGTTGCAAGTACCTCATCGTGGGGCGTGACCACGCCGGTGTGGGCGACTACTACGGCCCGTTCGATGCCCAGAAGATATTCGATACCCTCTGGGAGGGAGCCCTGGAACTTAAGCCCATGCTGATTGCCTGGACATTCTATTGTTACAAATGCCAGAGCATGGCCAGCCAGCGTACCTGCCCGCATGGCCCGGAAGATCGCTGCGTGGTCAGTGGTACCAAGTTCCGCCGCATGATGCAGGATGGCGAAGAGATTCCCAAAGAATTCGGCCGCCCCGAAGTTATGGAAATTCTTCGCGAGTACTACAAAACTGCAGAAAAAGTGGAGATCAAAAAGGGTGCTTATGAAGACATCCCTGGTCCCCAGAAATAAGACCGGCCTAGGGTTCGCTTGTTGCGCATGATTAATATAGTTACTTCTGCTTAAATAGTATATATTTAAGCAGAAGAACATCCCATATTATGCCGCCGGTTGGACTGCCAATGATACAACCCGCGACTTAAAGCGATTATCTGAACACAGAAAAAAGCAATAAAAAAATTAAAGATTATCGCTTGGGAAAGCAGGAACCCCGGGCAGATACGTCGAAAGTATAATTATCATTTAAAACAGTGTAACTTTTATACAATTATAAAACTATAAATTTTACTCATCTAACTTAATTCTAACATGGACCGAAGATGGATTTTAGCAATTAAGCGACAAATTGTGAGCAGGTACCTGACAAAAGAATATGAGGTAGCCCAAAAGCACAGACTAAATAGTTTTTGAAGGAGGTGATTTTACAGCACGGTGTATTATCAAGCACCGGCGCAAAATCAGTAAACATACAGTAAGGTTTTTCAGGGAGGGGAAGGGCTAGTTTTTTGTAACTGGTTAACTGTGTGCCGTGCTCCTCAAGAAGTAAAAACTACCTGTTATCGAAAAGTCAAAGTATTATTTAAAAGAAATTGGGAACGGGAGGTTGAATAAATGCCAACTTTTGTAATGGCTGAGAAATGTGACGGTTGCAAGGGTCAAGACAAAACCGCTTGCATGTATGCATGCCCCAACGATATTATGGTTTTGGACAAAGATAAAATGAAAGCTTATAACCGTGACCCCTGGCATTGCTGGGAGTGCCTGTGCTGTGCCAAAGCTTGCCCGCAGCAAGCTATTGACCTGCGTGGTTATGCTGACTTCGTCCCCATGGGCGCCAGTGTAACTCCTCTGAGAGGTTCGGACAACATTATGTGGACCGTTAAATTCAGAAACGGTATGGTTAAACGTTTCAAATTCCCCATCAGGACTACCGAAGAAGGTACTGCAGTACCCGGCGGCGATTTTGCTGAGGGCGATGGCGACCTGAATAGCCCAGCTCTATTCACCGAGCCGGCATCCCTGTTGCTGGATGCAGTGCCGACCATCAAGAAGTAACCAGTAATCCAGGTCGAGTTTAATTAAGAGAACTTTACGGAGGAGGTTAAATATAAATGCCGATGAATTTTGAAACTGTTGAAGTTACCACTGACCTTCTGATTGTGGGCGGCGGTATGGCAGCCTGCGGGGCAGCTGTGGAGGCAGCATACTGGGCCAAGAAAAACGGGTTGAAAGTTACCCTGGTTGATAAAGCCGCTATGGACCGTTCCGGTGCTGTAGCCATGGGTCTGTCCGCCATTAACCAGTACCTCGGTGTGGGTAAAGGTAAAAATACAGTAGAACAGTATGTTGAATATGTTAAGCAGGACCTCATGGGTGTTGCCCGTGACGACCTGGTATACAACATTGCCCGCCACGTTGACGGCAGCGTGCACCTGTTTGAAAAGTGGGGTCTGCCCATTTGGAAAACAGAAGATGGCGAATATGTAAATGAAGGCCGCTGGCAGATCATGATCAACGGTGAATCCTACAAGGTTATCATTGCTGAAGCTGCTAAGAACGCCCTGGGTATGGACAACATTTACGAGCGCGTATTTATCATTGAGCCTCTGCTGGATGGCGACAGAATCGCCGGTGCCGTGGGCTTCAGTGTCCGCGAAAATAAATTCTATGTGTTCAAGGCTAAAGCCGTTCTGGCTGCCATGGGCGGTGCAGTAGGCGTATTCAAGCCCCGCTCCACCGGTGAAGGTCTTGGCCGTTCCTGGTATCCTCCGTTCTCCACAGGTTCCAGCGCTTACTTCACTATCCGTGCCGGCGCTGAAATGACCTGTCAGGAAGTACGTTTCATCCCGGTCCGCTTCAAAGATGCTTATGGTCCGGTGGGTGCATGGTTCCTGCTCTTCAAATCCAGAGCCACCAACGCATTCGGCGGTGAATACATGGTTGAGCGCAGGGACGAGCTGCAAAACTGGGCACCTTATGGCCTGGTCAAGCCGATTCCGGCCAACCTGCGTAACTATCTCGGCATGCTGGATGAAAGCGAAGGTAAAGGCCCTCTGTTCATGAGGACTGAAGAAGCTATCGCCAACCTGGCTGCTGCATATAAAGATGATCCCAAGGCCTTCAAGAAGAAAATGAAGGAACTGGAAAACGAAGCTTGGGAAGACTTCCTTGATATGACCATTGCCCAGGCCCTGTTGTGGGCAGCAACCAACACTGCTCCGGAAGAAAAATCTTCTGAGATTGCCGCTGCCGAGCCTTACTTCATCGGCTCACACTCCGGCGCTTCCGGTGCATGGGTATCCGGTCCCGAAGACATTGCTCCGCCCGAGTATTTCTGGGGTTATGCCAACATGACCACTGTTAAGGGCCTGTTTGCCGCTGGTGACGCTTCCGGCGCTTCCAGCCACAAGTTCTCTTCCGGTTCACACGCTGAAGGCAGAATTGCTGCCAAGGCTGCTATTAAGTTTATCGTTGAGAACAACACCCAGCCCAATGTTGACCCGGCCAAGGTGGAAGAACTGAAAGCTGCTACCTACAAGCCGCTGGAAGTTTACGAAGCCAATAAAGACTTCACCACCGATCCCGAAGTCAACCCGAATTACATTAAGCCCAAAATGTTCATGTTCCGCCTGCAGAAATTGATGGATGAGTATGTCGGTGGTGTAACCGCTAACTTCTCCACCAACAAAGCTAAACTGGACAGGGCTATGGAACTGCTCGGCTTTTTGAAGGAAGACGCAGAAAAGCTGGCCGCCAAAGACCTGCATGAACTGATGAGATGCTGGGAAAATATCCACCGTATGTGGCAAGCCGAATCCCACGTACGTACGGTTATCTTCCGTGAAGAAACCAGGTGGCCCGGCTACTACTTCCGTGCCGACTATCCGAAGATGGACGAAGAAAACTGGCTGTGCTTCGTTAACCTCAAGTGGGATCCTGCCACCGGCCAGTGGGATGTATTCAAGAAGCCCATTATCCGCCTGTTTGGCTAGTTAATAGAAATGGGACACACCTCCAAATAGCTCCCGGGATACTCCTCCTTGGAGGGGTATCCCAGCGATTCAATGTCCCAACGATCTCACCCCATGTCCCGGGCGAGATCAAGTAACTCTTCGCATGTGCCATCCACGGCGCAAAGAGGGCCCGTAGCCGATGGCCACGGGCCTTTTGCGCTGTATAATAAAAAACAGGGTGCGCAAGCGAACGGTTATCATTGCGGTCTTGGCTGTTTCACGCTGTAGGGACTGGGCGAATGTTTATCGCAATAGTATTTTGCCAGGCGTCCTTACAGGCCGCCTGGAGTTTTTTTGCATTCCCGGTGGCATAAGAAAAAATTTATAACCGATGTTTAATAATCAGGATAAATACAAACACGGGAGAAATGGCGTGGTGATAATATATGGCAAATAAAAGTATATTGGTAGTAGGGGGAGGAATAAGCGGTTTAACTGCGGCCCTGGAAGCAGCTGAAACAGGGCAGCAGGTATACATCGTGGAAAAAAAGCCCTACCTCGGTGGTAAGGTAACCCAGGTAAACCAGTACTTCCCTAAGTTATGTCCGCCAAACTGTGGTTTGGAAATCAATTTTCAGCGGATAAAGAAAAACCCGCGGATTAATTTTTTTACCATGGCCGAAGTTGAAAGTATTTCCGGGCAGGAAGGTAACTTCGATGTTACTGTAAAAATTAATCCGCGTTTTGTTAACGAAAACTGCACCGGCTGCAATAACTGTGTTGATGTATGTCCCGCCCAAAGACCCAATTCCTTTAACTATGGCATGGATAAAACCAAGGCAATTTACCTGCCGCACCAATTTGCCTTCCCTATGAAATATGTTATTGATATGGACGCATGTCAAGGAGCACAGTGCGGAAAATGTGCCAGTGCCTGTTTATATGATGCCATTGATTTAAATATGCAGCCCAAGACAATTACCCTAAACGTGGGAGCCATTGTATGGGCTACCGGATGGGATGCCTATGATGCAAACAAACTCAGTTACTATGGCTTTGGCCGCTATGATAATGTTATTACCAATGTAATGATGGAAAGACTGGCCGCCATTAATGGACCAACCGGTGGTAAGATTTTACGTCCTTCCGACGGCAAGGAAATTAAGAGTATAGCTTTTATTCAATGTGCCGGTTCCCGGGATGAAAACCATTTAAAGGCTTGCTCATCGGTATGTTGCTTAGCTTCCCTGAAACAGGCAACATACGTGCGGGAACAGTATCCGGAAGCCGATATTTATATTTATTACATTGACATCAGGGCCCGGGGCAAGTATGAAGATTTTTATACCAAGGTGGAACGGGAGGCCAACGTTCAATTTATCAAGGGTAAGGCCGGCGAAATCAAAGAAGATCCTTCAACCAAACAATTAATTGTTGTGGCTGAAAACCAGATGGAACAGAAAGTCGAGGAAAGAGCTTACGACATGGTAGTACTGGCCACCGGAATGGCACCTGCTACCGCTGTAACCAAGGTGCCCGCCGAAGTGGCTTACGACGAAGACAACTTTTTAATATCCGGTTCGCAGCCTGGTATTTATGCCGCCGGATGCGTCAAAAACCCGTTGGACGTTGCCTCAGCTGTGAGAGATGCCACAGCCACAGCACTTAAGGCGATCCAATCTACGGTGAGGGGGCAACAGTAATGGAAAAAAAGATAGCTGTATATATTTGTACCGGATGCGGAATTGGGGATGCCCTGGATATAGATGCCCTATCCAAAGTGGCATCTAAAGAATTTAAAGCAAACATTTGCAAAACCGATGCCTTCCTATGTGGCAAAAGTGGTATTGATTTAATTAAACAGGATATAGATGGAGAGGGAGTTAACACGGTTGTCGTTGCGGGTTGTTCCTCTCGGGTTAATACCGATGTCTTTAATTTTGGACCGGACAAGATAGTGGAAAGGGTAAACCTGCGGGAACAGGTTATCTGGTGCCACCCCGGCGAGGATGAAGACACCCAAATGCTGGCCGAAGACTATCTGCGCATGTCTCTGGCCAAACTTAAAAATCTAAACTTACCGGAACCCTTTATCGGTGAAAATCTTTCCAGTACTGTTTTGGTGGTCGGTGGTGGATTCACGGGTCTTACCGCTGCTTTGGAATCGGCCAGGGCCGGTTATAAAACAGTGTTGGTGGAGAAGGAAGCCGAACTGGGTGGCTATGTAGGAAAAATGTATAAACAAGTTCCCATGAAGCCGCCCTTTACCGATCTGGAAGAGAACAGTATACCGGCTTTGATCAAAGCAGTGGAAGATGCAGGTGTCAAGGTGTACACATCCGCTGTTATAGCTAAAACAGCCGGTGGACCCGGTATGTTTGATGTCACCATCAATCAAAACGGCACTGACGTTGAAGAAAGGGTAGGCTCCATTGTTTTGGCCACCGGTGCCAAGCCGTATGAGCCCGAGAAACTGGGACACCTGGGCTTTGGTCAATATAAAAATGTGATCACCCAGTTAATGTTTGAAGAAATGGTTGCCGCAGGTAAGATGGATGCAAATAAGGTGGCCTTTATCCAGTGCGCCGGCTCCAGGGATCAGGAGCACCTGCCGTACTGTTCCGCTGCCTGCTGCATTGAGTCCATCAAACAAGCCTTGTATGTAAAGGAAAAGAACCCTGAAGCCAATGTATATGTGTACTATAAAGACATTCGCTCCAACGGCCAGTACGAGCATTTTTATAAAAAAGCCCAGCAGGCCGGCGTTATATTTATCAAGGGCGATATAACTGACATCAGCGAGAGCGATGGCCAGTTAACCATTGAAGCGGATGACCACACCATGGGCACCAAGTCCGTAGCAGATGAGTTTGATCTGGTGGTGCTGGCCAATGGTATGGTACCGACCGCTGCGCTAGGTGAAACGGTTGAAGAGGCTCCCGCTGAAGATGAAGCCGCAGCGGCCTCTGACGAACCCAAGGTAACTGTTGCACCCATTATCAAATCCAATCTGTTAAATTTGGAGTACCGCCAGGGGCCTGAGTTGCCGGCTCTTAAGTACGGTTTCCCCGATTCACATTATATCTGCTTCCCTTATGAAACCAGGCGAACCGGCATTTACGCGGCCGGTGTGGTCAGGGCGCCCATGGATATGCTTTCAGCGGCTGAAGATGCCACCGGTGCCGCCCTTAAAGCTATCCAGTGTATTGAGTCCACTCTGAAAGGGGAGGCAGTGCACCCCCGTTCCGGCGACATGTCTTTCCCGGAATTCAACATGAACCGTTGCACCCAGTGCAAACGCTGTACTGAAGAATGTCCCTTCGGGGCCATCAACGAAGATGAAAAGGCAAACCCGCTGCCCAATCCCACCCGCTGCAGAAGGTGTGGTACTTGTATGGGTGCCTGCCCTGAGCGGATTATTTCCTTCAAGAATTACTCGGTGCCCATGATCGGTAACATGGTCAAGGCCATCGAAGTGCCCGAAGAGGCTGATGAAAAACCGAGAATCCTCATTTTTGCCTGTGAAAACGATGCTATTCCCGCCCTCGACATGGCCGGCATCAATCGCTTGCAATATAATCCCTGGGTGAGGATTATTCCCGTTCGCTGCCTGGGCTCGCTAAACCTGGTATGGATTAACGATGCCATGGCCAAGGGCTTTGACGGTGTGCTCCTGATGGGGTGCAAACATGGCGACGATTACCAGTGTCACTTCATGAAAGGTAGTGAATTGGCTGAGATTCGTCTTTCCAAGATATCCGAGACATTAAACAGGCTTGGTCTCGAATCCGAGCGGGTACGTGCCACCACGGTAAATATTATGGATTACGACAAGATACCTGCTATGCTGGATGAATTTGCTGCTGAGCTGGAGGAATTCGGACCCAACCCGATGAAAGACTTCCAGTAAAGTTAATCTTATCTTAGTTTGTTAAAGTCAACATAGACAGAAAGGACGGCCGCTACTAAGGCCGTCCTGTACTCCTTTAAAAAAAAGAAAAGGAGCATTTTCTTTTATGGAACAAACTACAAAATTACCTGAATCAGTCAAATATGATTTGACCTTTGCCCGGGAGATATACAGTTTAGAAAATGGTTCTTATATAAAACAGTGTATGCAGTGTGGCATGTGTGCCATATCATGTGCAACCCGAGATATCATGGATTATTCACCACGAAGGTTGTTTAATTTAATCAAGCTGGGCAAAAAAGATGAGGTACTGAAGTCCAATACCTTCTGGTATTGTACCTCTTGCTGCACCTGCAAGGCCCGCTGTCCCAGGGGTATTCCCCTGGTGGATGTTATGCACGATTTAAAAAGGTATGCCATTAAAAATGGCTATGTTGATTATCCCCAGGCAGCCTTTTGCAAGGCCTTTTGGGCGGAAGTGGCCGGCCGGGGCAAGGTTTTTGAAGGTGGTGTTACAGCCCGCTTTTATTTGATCCGCGGTTTGGATGAAGTTTTAAAAGCCATGGAAATGAAGGATATAGGCATAAACATGCTCAAACGTGGCCGGTTGCCCATGTTCCCGCCGAAAAAAATCAAAGGTATGGGTAACCTGAAAAAAATTATTCGCAAAGCGCAGGAAATACAACGAAAGGAGGAGGCCAGATAAAATGAAATATAGTTTTTACCCGGGCTGTTCCATGGAAGCAACCGCCCAGGCTAATTTGGTATCCATCAAGGCTGTGGCCTCCGCCCTGGATTTGCAACTGGAAGAAATACATGACTGGAACTGCTGCGGTGCAACGGTGGCCTCCGGCGTGGTGGGTGACTTTACCCAGCAGGTGATGACCGGGCGTAACCTGGCCATAGCCGAACCTAAGGGACAAGACGTTGTTGTGGGTTGCAGTTCATGTTACCTGAGCCTGGCGGTAACCAACAAGCGTTTCAGGGAGGATGAGCACTTCCGGGCCTTGGCCAATGAGGCCCTGGCTGAAGGTGGTTATAAATACAACGGTACGCTGCGGGTGCGTCAGTTTTTGGAAGTGGTTATTAACGATGTTGGTTTTGAAAAAATAGCTAAGAAAGTAAAACGCCCGTTAAAGGGGTTAAAAGTGGCCGGGTACGTAGGTTGCCAGACCGTAAGGGCTATCCCCTATGAGTTTGATGACCCCGAGTATCCCGTACTCATGGACCGGTTGACGGAAGCCCTGGGTGCAACGGCTACGCCGTTTCCCATGAAAGCACGCTGTTGTGGGAGTTCCAATGCCATTGCCGACACTAAAATAGTGTTGGATTCGGCGCTCAAAATATTTGAGTCCGCCAGCCAGGGCGGCGCGCAGCTTATGGTTACCCCTTGCCCGATGTGTCAATTAAATTTGGATGCTTACCAGCAGCTTGTCAATAAGGTGCATGGCACAAGCTACAATATGCCTATTTTGTTCTTCACCCAGTTAATGGCCATCGCCTTTGACCTGCCACCTGATGCTTGGGCGCTTAAATATAACATCGTACCACCCGGTGCTGCTCTGGCTTCTTTTGGAGTGGGATAAAAATGATATATGTATTAACTATGGCTTTTAAGCTCCCTTCGGAAAAGAGGGGAGCTTAAACTTTTTATAGCTTGCAACAGTGACAAAAGAAAAGCTTAAATCCCCCTTTACTGTATCCTGTATTATGAAAAAAACTGAATTGAATAGGCGGCAATGTTGTGCTAAAATAAATATAAAGTAGTGCAGTAATGACAAATTTTATTTTCTGTGCTATTTTTTTAATAAATAGATAGTAAATTATTTCACAACTGTTGGAAAGGTTGCCGGCGGTTAATTGTAGTGCATTATGTTATATTAGACAAATGAGCTTTTACTTGAAAGGTGGGGTAAATAATGAGATTTTTATGAATGGCAAATTATACTTATATATAAAATTAAACAAAGTATTAGCTAGCTTAGTTATCACTTTATGATAAAGGGGGAAGAGATTTGCCGGAGCACCTGCAAGTATATTTTGCCACTGCAATTTTTTTAATCACCTATGCTATCATAGTATCCGAAAAAATTCACCGGGCTGTTATTGCCCTGGTTGGTGCGTCGCTAATTGTCGTCACCAAAATATTAAGTCCCGAAGACGCGGTGCACCACATTGATTTCAACACCATCGGCCTGTTGGTGGGCATGATGATCATTGTGGGCATTACCAGGCAGACGGGAGTTTTTGAGTTTCTGGCCATAAAGGCGGCTAAAAGTTCAAAGGGTGAACCGCTTAAAATTATGGCTGCCCTTTCCCTGGTTACAGCGGTTTTATCGGCACTTTTAGATAATGTGACTACTGTACTGCTTATTGTCCCGGTAACTTTCGCCATTGCCCAAAAGCTCAAAATAAACCCCATGCCGATATTAATCGCTGAAATACTTTCTTCCAATATCGGCGGCACTGCCACTTTGATAGGCGACCCGCCCAATATTATGATCGGCAGTGCGACCCACCTGGGATTCATGGACTTTATAATTAACCTTACACCGATTGTTGTGGTTGTGTATGTGGTTACCCTTACTTTATTGCGTTTGATTTACCGGTCGCAGTTGGTAACGGACCCGGAGCGGCAGGCTAAAATTATGGAGTTAAACGAGCAAGACGAGCTAAAGGATATGAAGTTGCTGCGGAAGTGCCTGATTGTGCTGGCTCTCACCATAACGGGTTTTGCCCTGCACCAGTATGTGCACCTGGAATCTTCAGTTATTGCTTTGACTGGAGCCAGTTTACTGCTTTTAGTCAGCCGTGAGGACCCCGAACATGCCCTGCACGCTGTGGAGTGGCCTGTTATATTCTTCTTTATAGGTTTATTCGTGCTGGTGGGCGGTTTGGTGGAAACCGGTGTTATCGCTGCAATAGCCGCAGCTGCCATGGATTTAACCGGTGGTGCCTGGATCCCCACTTCCATGCTTATACTGTGGCTTTCCGGTATTGCATCGGCATTTGTGGACAATATACCATTTGTGGCTACCATGATTCCCATGATTAATAATATGGGCATCTTAATGGGCATTACCGATCCCAGTGCCCTGAATCTATTCTGGTGGTCTTTATCCCTGGGTGCCTGCCTGGGTGGAAACGGTACCATAATTGGTGCCTCCGCCAACGTTGTGGTGATCGGCATGGCGGAAAAACGCGGTATTCATATAACCTTCATGAAATACTTTGTAGTAGCTTTCCCGTTAATGTTAGTATCCCTTGTGCTGAGCAGCGCATACATGTTATTGTGGCATATTTATCCCGAGACAATTACTATTTTAGTCACGCTGGGATTTGGTGTGCTGGTGGCAGTAGCAGCCATGCCTATAAATAAGGCGCTGGAAAGAAGCGCTGCCCGGAAATTAAACGCTTAAAGGGTTAAAGGGTATACAAAAATAGTAAATGAGCATAATAGATGAGCATAATAAGGTTAGTGGATAATTAATAAAGGCTGTTCAAAAAGTTCGCGCGTGATTAACTTCATCTCTATGTTAGCCGGCTTTTGTGGTGCTTACGTAGGTGTCAGGTGTTGAAAGATCGAAAACCTTTAACCTTTCAACACCCGGCCCCAAAGCCTACTCTCGAACAAGCTTTGTTGTTGTTGGTTAAAAGGCACCCACCCTTGGGGTGCCTTTAACCTTGAGCTTGAATGTCTCTTTCGGGTTGCCGGCGGTTTTTAAAAAGGGGACAGGGTTTTATCCGTAAATGGCCTGGCTGTACGATTCATTTTGGGCATGAGCCCTTTCACTGACAATTAAACGAGTTATTTCGTGGAATAAATCGGCTCTGCGCACCATACCCACAATGCGTTCCTTGTTCTTAACCGCTATCTCATCAACATTATATTGAGTCATGTAATATGCCGCTTTGAGTAAGGTATCATTTAAACCGATATGGTTTTCAATTGGTTTCATGTAGTCAATAACCTTCTTACCGGTAACCTTCAAGCAGCGCTCTGTGAGCAGTCCTTCCCAAAAAATTGGCATTGCCCAAACATTGTATGTTTTTGTGCCACCAAACACGGTTCCCTTTAGATGACGGGGCTCAATGGCTGAGAGCAATTCGGTGACACCAAATGTACCCACCATTTCATTGTTTTCCACAACAAAAACACACTGGCGTCCCGTTCGGGGCTTGTTTTTTTGTGATGTATATGCGTTTGCCAGTACCCGTACGGCAGTTTTAAGGGTTGCCTGGGCAGAAACTGTGGGGTAATCGTAGATGGGGATCATAATGTCTTGCACCTTTTTTTCGCAGGGGCTATCCATATTAAATGCCTCCCTTCGCTTACCATTACCATGTTTTTATAAGTAGTGACGAAAATATAAACAAAATTATTGTCAAAAGGCTTTAGTTGTGATATTATTTACAAAAGCAGAATATTAAAAAGTATGATAAATATAATGACAAAAGTTTTTCAGGCGTGTCGTGTTATACTGTAGTAATTAAAGTAACTTTAAAGTGTTAAGGAACAGGGGAAGTTATCTTTGACCGGGTGGGGGCCGGGTTAAAGGACTTCCCTGATACGCTTTTTATTTTATTAACACCCCCTTTGCGTTGACAAATAAATTATCAAGTTTTTTGTATAAACAACGTGTTTTTGTGCGTCGTAGAAGATATATTTTTTAGAGTAATTATACAATAACCAGTAACATAGTGCAATGTTTCACATTTAAAATAAAAAAATTTTTGGGCAAGTCCACTGGTTATTATTGTTTAATGCTATCCAGTGGATGGTTTTATCTGCTCAAGTGTTCCTTGCACCCTTTTTATGGTATAAAGGGTGCTGTTTTTTTGTTGCTGTTGAAGTATAATTAAAGATAACCGGCTGTCAATATGCCCGTCTAGATATATGGTTAAACGAGGGTTTTATGGATACGCGCAAAATTATTGATTTAAAAGATTTCAGAAATAAGGATAACCCTTCCGGACATGAAATTTTGCCCCCGAGCGGCAGTCCAAAACGGCGGTTTGACGAGCGCAAATGGCTTATTTTAGCCATGTTGCTGCTTGTTTTTATTTGTCTAATGCCTACGCCCGAAGGGCTTTCCAAAGAAGGTAAATATGCCATCGGCCTGTGGGTATTTGTGGTGGTTTGTTTTTTGACCGAAGCTGTTCCACTCCCCATGACCGCCATGATAATTGGCTCTTATCAGATTATCATGGGTATCAGTGCATACCAGGAAGTGCCGCGTACTTTTATGGACGATACCGTGGTATTTATTATGGGTGTGCTGATGATGGGGGCCATGCTGGTTAAATATAATATACATAATAAGCTGGCCATGTACATGCTCAGCATATCCGGAACCAGGATTAGCCGGGTAGTGCCGGGTATGGTTGCTTTTTGTGCTTTAAGCGCCGGTTTCATCACCGAGCATGCTACGGTGACCATTATGCTACCCATAGGTGTAGGCATTGTATCCTTAAGCGGGGGTATTAAAAAAGTACCCAATCTTGGCAAGCTGATGATGCTGGCCATTGCCTACGGGGTGATTATAGGCGGAGTGTTTACACCTTCAGGCGGTGCCCGTAACGCTCTGATGTTAAGTTATTTAAACAGCCTGGGGATCAATATGGGTTACGGCCAGTGGATTTTGATGGCCTTCCCGTTTACCTTGCTGATGATACCCCTGGTGTCTTTTTGGCTGCTGAAATTGTTTAAACCTGAAGTTAGTGATTTGGAGGAAGTATTGGAAAGGATACAGCAGGAAATTGATGCCGACGGCCCTATGACTGTCCGGGCGAAACTTGCCCTGGCCATATTCCTTTTGGTGGTGGCGGGTTGGGTGTTGTTCAGCCGCCAGTTGGGGGTGGGTAATATAGCCATGATAGGCATCGTCGCGGCGACTGTATTAGGTTTGGTGGACTGGAGTTATTTACAGCAAAGAACCCAGTGGGGCGTGGTACTCCTGTATGCAGGGGCCATATCCATGGGCAAAATGCTGGTGGCCACCGGTGCGGCGGCCTGGTTGGCCGCTCAACTGCTTGATGCCGCAGCCGCCATTGGGGTGACTATGGGTCTATCGCTGCTGGCTGTAACTACCGCCATAACTGCGTTTACCACCAGTACCATGGCTGATGGGCCGACCGTGGCCCTTTTGGGGCCGGTTTTTATCCAGGCGGCGGAATTGACCGGTACCTCTCCCAGCGCCATTGGGGTGGCCACCTCCTTGGGATCGGCCCTGTCGTATTTGCTGATCATAGCCACTCCGGCCAATGCCATAGTTTACGGGCCGGGGTTTTTAAAGGCATCGGATTTTTTAAGGGCGGGCAGCCTGTTGTTTATACTATCCCTTACGCTTATAGTGGTTGGCCTGGCGGGTATGTGGTGGCACTTGCTGGGAGTCTGGTAACTGCAAATTTTAAATGAAAAAAAGTGACAATATTAATGGTGCCTGGTACTTATGATTAATAATTCAAACTATTTAAACTATTTAAATCTGCCTGGTGAAATATTGCACAAAGACTATGGATGTGATATATTAAGTTTAAATAGATAAAGTGTTTTCCCCATGGAAAACATAGCGAGAGGTAGTGCTTAAAAGTGGTGAAAACCACGGGGTAAAAATTATAAGCGTGATGGCCGGTGGTAATGTGCCAGTAGCGATCATATTATTTAATTAAACGTATAATTGTGTGGTTATATTTTTATACGGCAAGGTGGTGATTCTAGTGTTTTTCCGGAAAATAACCAGCCGTAGTAACGGTAAAGAATATACCTACCTGAAATTAATAGAAAATTACAGGGAAGGCGATAAGGTCAAACAACGGGTTATTGCTAATTTGGGCAGTATGGATAAGCTGACTCCAGATAAGGTTAGCGGGTTGATTGCCGGCTTATCAAAAATATGCGGAGTTTCCCGCCAACCCGGCAATTTGGAAACTAAAAAAATATTACGCTATGGAGAAGTCCTGGCTATTCATAGAGTATGGGAACTGCTGGATGTTGATGGGATTATTCGGGATGTTGTGGCAAGTCCGAACAGGGATGACGAATCAATAAATATACCTTTGCTGGTTGAATTGATGGCCATTAACCAGGTTATTCAACCGCAACACAAACAGGCCATCAGTGATTGGTATAAATGCCTGTATATGCCGTCACTGTCAGGAAAGGAACTATCCGCGCAACATTTTTACCGGGCACTGGATGTGGTTGCCGATTACAAGGAAGAGCTGGAAAAAAGATTGTTTGAAAAATTAACTTCCTTGACGCACATTAATACTGACCTGGCGTTTTGTCGCCTCACCACGGGTATGATAGAACCGGCACCCAGGATGGAACTAAATTTGACAGCATACGGTAAATATATCATAGGGGAACCTGAAGAATATCAAAAGGTGGACTTCGGGTTGCTGGTTAGCCGGGATGGTATGCCTTTAGGACACCGCGTTTTGCGAGAATCTTCGGATGATTGGGAACTGAGAAGTGTGATGGATTACCTGAAGGCGAACTTTGATACAGATAGGTGTATTTTTATAGGGGAGCGCAATATTATGAGCAACCCTAACCTGGAAATTTTAGTTGCCCATAATTATGATTATATTATTGGCAGTAAATTAATGACCAGGCAAAAAAGAGAGCTATTTATTAATGAATGGTATGCAAACAGGCATGAATTTCAGGAAGTATCTGAGGACTTGTGGTTCAAGGAAATTAGGGATGGCGATATCAGGTACCTCTTATGCAGTAACCCCACGGGATCAGAGCAAGTGAAAGCTCTTCTCGGTGAAAGGTTGCACGATATAGAGAATGAATTAAGAGCTGTTCAAAAGGCAGTGGAAGATAGGCGTGGTATTAACGGTAAGCCGGCATTCAACAAAAACCTGCCTGTTTTTAAAGATAGCTATTGCCGTAAATACTTCGAATGGCATTATAATGAAAATGCTAAAGAATTTAGTTTTCGGCGCAGAGATGATTTGCTGGAGCAGGATGGTATGTTGGCCGGAGCTTTTCTTCTGGAAAGCAACAATAATTTTCTTAGAGGTCAAGAGGTAATTAAAGCTTATACAGGACTTGCCCTGATGGCGGAATCATTCAGGGAAATCAAAAACTTCGAGCCGTGGCCAAATTTGCTGCACGCTGAACTTAAAGTATCAGCTAATATATTTGTCTGTGTTCTGGCTGTTATTTTGGAAAAATTTTTGGAAAGGTTGTTGCGGCAAGCGGGACTAACATTTGATGTGCGTCAAGCACTGCTTATGCTGGAAGATATCAAGATTGTTATAAACCAGTTGGATGATCAGGAATTTAAATCATTAACCCACATTTCCAAACACCAAGATGATATATTAAATGCCATTGGCTTGCCTAAAGAACATAGAACCGTAGTTTAATACGCCAACGGGAATTTTATTTATAGTTGTCTGGTAACGGACAGCTATTTTTTTCTGTTTTGGTTTGTTGAAAGATTCTCAAAAAGAGCCACCGAAA
Source organism: Desulfallas thermosapovorans DSM 6562 (assembly GCF_008124625.1). Lineage (NCBI taxonomy): Bacteria > Bacillati > Bacillota > Clostridia > Eubacteriales > Desulfallaceae > Desulfallas > Desulfallas thermosapovorans. The sequence continues at coordinate 81,214 of NZ_VNHM01000006.1, read as the reverse complement.
ATTTGTAAATTTTAAACCCTACTTTTACACAACATATTAACACAACCTGGCACCATAATTCAATAGTTTTTTAAAAATTTTTGTCACGGAATTTGTCACCACTTACAGCGGGCGGTGTAAATCACGGCTTGTTCCCCCCATTGTTAATCGGCTATGGTCTAATACCAGGCGGCTTTTTTGGTGGTTGAATAGAAAAATAAAGCGACATCTGCTATTATAAAATAAAAGTAAGGCATGATGACAGGGGGTAGATTTGTGTCGGTTGAATTCAGGCGCCGCCTATTATTTATCGGGCTGGCCGCGTTTGTCGCCGGCGTAATGTTTGCCGGGGGTTGTCTTCTGGTAAATGACGGGCAAGGAGACGGAAACGGGGCAAAAAATATTTTGCTCGGCAATAAGACAAACGCCGAACAGGTCGTTCCAGGAGTGAGTGCCGGCACCATAGCTGAAATCGTCAAGAATGCCGGGCCTGCCGTGGTTAAAATAAATGTAGAAAAAATAAACCGGGGAACCCGTAACGACCCGTTCTGGGATGATCCGTTCTTCCGTTATTTTTTCGGTTCTTCCGGGCCGCAGCCCCGCACGGAAAGTGGTTTGGGTTCGGGGTTTATAATATCCCCTGACGGCTATGTTTTAACCAATGAACATGTGATATCGGGAGCCGATAGAGTGATGGTGGAGATGCAGGATAATGAAAAACAATATGAGGCCAAATTGATAGGCGCGGATTATGATCTGGATTTGGCGTTACTAAAAATAGAAGCCGGCAAAGACTTGCCCCATTTAGAATTGGGGGATTCCGGCAATATCCAGGTTGGTAACTGGGTTATTGCCATAGGCAACCCCTACGGTTTTGATCATACCGTAACAGTGGGAGTGATCAGCGCCAAGGGAAGGCCGGTACCCGTGGAGGGAAGATATTACAAAAATTTGCTGCAGACCGACGCCGCCATTAACCCCGGCAACAGCGGTGGTCCATTGCTGGATTTGCATGGTGAGGTGATCGGCATTAATACTGCGGTGGCCCAAGCTCAGGGGATTGGTTTTGCCATACCTACCAGCACGGTTAACGACGTGCTGGGAGAGTTGATGGAAAAGGGTAAGGTGATTCGGCCGTGGTTGGGTATACAAATGCAGGATCTGACTCCTGAACTGGTGGATTATTTTGGTCTAGCCAGTGACGACGGGGTTGTGGTGGTCGGTGTTGTGCCGCAAAGTCCTGCTGCCAGTGCGGGTCTGCGCCAGGGTGATGTGATTTTGGAGATAAATGAGAAACCCGTCAAGAACTCCGAGCAACTGGCGGAAGAAATCCAAAATGCGGGTGTGGGGCAAAAAATACTGCTTCGGGTATACCGGGAACACAGTGCCCTTTATGTTACTGTTCAAGTGGGAGAGAAGCCGGCAAACCTGCAATAGGAATTTACAATACCGGCTTTGGTATGAATGCTTTTTATGCTTTGCTTAAACCTCCAAACCCGGTGCCAGGTGTAACAAAAAAACCTCCGGTTTTAAACCGGAGGTTTTTGTTTGGCCATCCAACTTTGCAATTCTTTGCGCATTAACTTGCCGGATGATGTTTTGGGTAAATTGTCTACAAAGCGGAAATAGCGGGGTATTTTATACTTGGCCATTTTATCCTTGCAAAAGGTCTTCAGTTCCGCTTCGGTCATTTCGTGTCCTTCCCTGGGCATGATATAGGCTAATATCTCCTCGCCCATTACCGCGTCCGGGACGCCCACCACGGCAACTTCAAATATGCCCGGGTGGTCGTAAAGCACTTCTTCAATTTCACGGGGATTAATATTTAACCCGCCGCGGATAATAAGGTCCTTTTTGCGATCTACTATATAAATGTAGCCGTCATTGTCCTCATAGGCCAAGTCGCCGGTGTGAAACCAGTCGTTACGCATAAGCCATCGCGTTTCCTCTTCCAGGTTTAAATACCCTTTCATTACGTTGGGACCGCGGACAACAATTTCACCTACCTGGCCTTTTGGTACTTCGCGGTCTTCGTAATCAAATATCTTGACTTCCACACCAGGAATGGGTTTGCCCACAGATCCCCTTTTGCCGGACTCGCCAATAAAGTTAATAGTTACCACCGGAGATGTTTCAGTTAAACCATAGCCTTCGACAAGTGATATGCCTAACTTTGAAATCATTGATTCATAAAGTCCCGGCGGTAGACTGGCACCACCGCAAAGGGCTATGCGCAATGATTTAACATTGCATTTGTCGAGTTCCGGGTACTTCAAAAGCAGGCTGTACATTGTGGGCGTGCCAAAGAAAAAGGTGATCTTTTCCTCAGCTATTTCCTTCAAAACTTCCTCTGCACCTCTCCAGCCCTCCTGTATAACAAGGGTGCCACCTGAAACAATTGTACCATTCATTACGCAGGTCTGGGCAGCCGCATGGTAGACAGGTGCCGTCAGCAGGGCGCGATCTGCCGGGCTTAAGGAACAAACCTGGGCGAATGTCAGTGCATTGCTATAAAGATTATAGCTGGTCAGCATTGCCCCTTTGGGTTTTCCGGCCTGGCCGGCGGTATACATGATTTCAGCCACATCTTCATGGCTGTATTTTACTTCTTGAAAAGCAGCAGTTCCCTTTTTATTAATTTGTTCATAAGTGAAGATGTCCTCTTTTTCAGGGTCGCAGCTGTTAACAATTATTCCGGCCGGGATTTTTATTGTCCGGCTTATTTTTTCAAATAATTCCTGTTTTTCCGGGCAGGTTATTACGGCGGCCGGCTGGCAGTCCTTAATAATTACACCCATTTCATTAATGGTATAATGAGGGTTGACTGGCACCACGATACCCTTCATGCGCATTATGGCGTAATAAGCAATGACGTATTCCGGGCAATTACGCATGGCTAACAGTACCCGGTCACCCGTTTTAATGCCCAGTTGCTTTAAGCCACTGGCCAACTGGCTGACCCGGGTATCCAATTGAGTGTAGGTCAATCTTTGGTTCTTAAAAACAATGGCTTCCTGACCCGGGGAAACCCTTGCTATTTCTGCAAGCCTTGTAGGCAGGTTCATGTGGATACCCTCCTTGTTGTGCCGGAGATAGGGGTTATAAGCGATTTATCCTGATATATGATGAAATATATTATGAAGCCTGTATCATTATATTTCCTATTACATGGCATACAATATGATTCTCTATAAAAGTGCGGAAATCCTTCTTTGTTAAGATATTGTAAGGTCAAATGCTTTATTGTAATAATTCGTGTAACCCTGGTTTATCGATGTTTTGCTATTTTACTTTAAATGTTCTAATTTAATGTTGACATATTGGGTGTTTCTTGATAATATATATTTGATTAAGTTTCAAATTGCTCCTTTGCCGAATCGAACAACGATAGGTTGTCCATATTTAATGGGCAGCCTATTTTTTTACACCACCCAAGTAAAAGATTAAAACCAATGACAAATAATAAAACCACATTAATAAAAAGATGTTATATATCGCTATTCTCGCAAAAAAAGCTTGCTAAAAAATGTGGTGACAAGGTAAAATATAATCAGGTATCCCAAACCGAAAAGATTAATTTGTGAAACACTAGACTTTAGTTAATGGGTTTTAGGTTTGCAAAATTTGCTTTTCGGCATGAAAACGGTTCCTGATTTTCAGGAGTTGGTTATTATATACGAAAAGGGTGGTGAGTAAAAATGTCGAGTATATCCCAAACAAGTAATCACGGTTTTGAGTTGGGAATAGCAAATGTAATGCAGCACTTGTTAAAATCTTTGGAAGGTTTTTTTAGTGCACCAAATATTACAAAGAAAGCTCGCATTTGGCACGGCAACTTTTCTTACCCCCTGATACCCAATACATCAATTCGAAATTTTTATAATATGCCTCCCGTAACATCAATTGATACCGGTGATTGCTATATATGTGTTTTTGAAGCTATAGGGTACCAGGGGAATTACCGGATTATCGGACCGGGAGAGAAGGTGCAGTTAAACGATTGTAGCTCCCTGGTGGTTAGTAGCCAGAAATTCTCCGTGGCTTCGATACGCCATAATGCCAAACCTCCTGCGGGGTATTGGGAAATGGACGGTCCAACTTATCTGGCGCGTTTTTCCTCGGGCTATCGGTACGCTTAGTTGAAATACAGTAAGATATATATACAAAATAGATAAAAAAAACTGCCGGCATTACTGCTGGCAGTATAGTAGCGAGAGGGAACCGGGTTAGCTTGGTCGGGCCTTACCCGGTTTCGTTAAGCTTGAACCTTTTGGGCCGATTTGGTGGCGGTAATGCCGAAACCATCAGCCAAAAAGTAGATGGCGAAACCGTACCACATGGTATACACAACGTAGAAGACCAGTAACAAAATGACAACTGCTGCATAGTCCGCAACCTTTTTGGGTTCAATGCCATAGTAATTGTAAGAGGGTTCCAGGGCTTTTTGCATGACACTCTGGATGGCAGCAGATTCCGCGAAACTTTGCTGCTTCTCCAGGGCAGCGCTTATGGCCTTAAATGAAGTGTGCCAGCCATAGACTGCAACCTTGGCCTCCACACCATAACTGCCGGCAATCCGGTCACCCTGGTTGTTGTACATGGCATCGCTGTCAGCAATGGCTGCTTTAAGAATACCGCCAAGATCGCCACTCAGGGTGAGTTCAGTGCCGCTAACGCTGATATCAGCGCCGGCAGCGGTGTAAAGTTTTTCCCAGGTTTGAGCTTGGGTGTTATCAGCCGCCGCGATCGTCACATTAATTTCATGGCCGGTCATCTGATCCGCCTTCCCCATTTCTTCTTCAATAAAGTAGGCGGAGCCCTTGGAAAGCGAGTTAAACATGTCATCGGCATATTCCAGGCCGTTTCGGCCGTTGCCGAAGGAAGGCGACATTATAAAGGCGAACACAGCCATAAATGAAAACATTAACACAATACCCAGGGTGAATGTTTTCTTATTGGTGATCATGAAGTCATTCCCCCTTTCCGCCGGAGGCCAGTGCTGCTTCTTCCCGCAATCTGGGTACGCTCTTGATAAATACCCCTATGACCCAGGCGGCAAAAATTCCGACAATGGCAAAGAAGACAACTGCGCCAATCTGTGAAATAAGGCTAACTGTTCCAGAGCTTATTGAAATATAGCCCATTTGCTGGAGGTTTTTGGGCATATCAAACAGCCTGTTTACAAAGCCCGCCAGGATGGTGATGGCGTAAAAACCGTTAATAGTGGCACCGGATACAACCTTGGTGGTCATGGCCCCCACTTGAATGCCCAGCAGGGAACCCACCAGCATGCCCATGGCCAGGGTGTAGAACACATAACCGTAAATTGCATACTGGGTAATGGCACCAAAACCGGCGGTAAAGATAATTTGCAAAATATCAGTGCCTACAGTGGTAAAGGATGATACGCCGAGGCCATATACGAACATGGGGAAGGTTAAAAAACCGCCGCCTACACCCATGATCGCGGCCATGAAGCCGACGATGGATCCGCAAATAGCCACGAATACGCCGGAAATTTTCCTGCCGCCGGGATAGATATCCTGGTCAAAGGTTATCATGGGCGGAATCTTGGCTGATTGCATTTTTCTTGCTATACTGGTAAGATCGGTAGATCCTCCGCCGTGACCGTGGGCATTGCTGGAATTTCCGGATTTTCTGGATCTGAAGAAGTCGCTTAATGCATAAATGGCTAAGAAGCCAAGCATAATAACATATACGGTATTTATTACAAAACCACTTAATGCAGGGTTCATGGTAAAAAGCGCCCTGTTCAGCATGCCGCCTGCGGTAACTCCCAGCAGTGAACCGCATAAGAATGCTATGGCCAAACCAACATGGACGTTGCCAAGTTTTTTGTGCACCACAGTGCCCATAATGGATTTGGCAAAAATATGGAATTGGTCGGTACCTACGGCCATAATCCCTTTAACACCCATGGTCATCAGGGCGGGGGTGATGATAAATCCGCCGCCGGCGCCTACACACCCTGTGATTAGACCTGCGGCAAGACCCACCAATATGGAGCCGTAAAAGATGGTCGGGTTATAATATGAAGGACCGTAAGCTGATTTACCTCCGATTATCTCCGGTAATCCGGTGCCGCTTGCGGCGTGGGCAATGGCCGGGATAATTACAGGCAAAAGCATAACGAATAAAAGGAATACTCTTTTGCGATCTCTTAATATGGCGTTGGAGTTTGCTATCTCCCACCGGGCATATGACCTTGAGGCCTGCATCATGCCCTCGTAGACTCTCCTCATGGGTTTGCCCCCCTTTTTTTAAACGATTGAAGATGAATAACGGTTAATACTGAAATATCCAAATCGATAACTGTGGTATCTACTCCGGGGTCAAGGGGTCCCCGGGGCAATGACAAAAATTCTAATTAAATGAGTCCTTAACCCCTAATTTGATTGGGCTAAGATGGTGAAAAATTTCACAAATGTAGTGAAAAAAAATACTTCTTTCTTCTTGTCATTATCACTTCCCTTCCGGCTTATTGCAAAGGTATCCTTGTTCATACCTCCCCCAAATGGCTATTCCTACTCAAGTACCCACGCTTGACATGGAGTTGCTTTAGTGAACAAATGAGCCGGTTATTACCTAATTGATTACTTAATAATAAGTATATATATGTCACTACATTTGTCAACAGGCACTTGTAAAGTTTTTCACAATCAATTGAAATTTTTTTACCTTGTTACCTTGGTAGATGGTTTTTCTACAGGCTTGCAGTACTTCCGTTGGTAATATATACTTTTTTCAAGAATGTTACCGTCTTACAACGGTGTTATATGAGCGGGGGGATTTTTTTGCATGTCGAGCAAGGTCCAATAAGGCCGCCCAGCGAGGCATCCAGTTTGCTTATTCGGGTTACCAGAAATTGCCCTTGGAACAAATGCGCTTTTTGCAGCACTTATAACGGCAAACAGTTCAGCAGGCGTGCGATTGAGGAGATCAAGCGGGATATAGACACGCTGGCCATGGTAACCGAACAGGTCAGACAGATTTCCCGGGACAAGGGATGGGGAGGACGAATCAACGGACAGGTGGTAAGTGAGGCGGGGGCCGTTTATGGTTATCTGCATTACCATGTGGCCTGGTGGCTATATCAAGGTGCGAAAAATGTTTTCTTGCAAGATGCCAATTCGCTTATCTTAAAGACTTCTGATTTGGTGCATATTATAAAGTATGTGCGGGCCACCTGGCCATCGGTGGAAAGAATAACTACCTACGCCAGGGCTGACACTGCCTCCAGAAAGAACCCCGGGGAATTGCGGGAATTGCGGGAGGCGGGGCTGGTTAGGATACACATGGGTATGGAATCGGGTTCTGATATAGTATTGAAAAAGGTCCGCAAGGGGATTACCGCCAAACAGTTGGTAGAAGCGGGCCAAAAAATTGCAGCGGCGGGTATATCCCTCTGCTGGTATATCATACCGGGTTTAGGTGGCAGGGAGCATTCCCGGGAACATGCCCTGGAAACCGCCGCCGTAATTAACCAGGGAAAACCGGATTTTATCCGTTTTAGGACACTGGCGGTGCGCAAAAACACACCATTATATGAAATGATGTTAAGCGGTGATTTTACGCCATTAGATGAGGATGAAGCAGTGACAGAGCAGCGGTTGCTGCTGGCATCATTATCAGGGGTCAATGTAACGGTGGTCAGTGACCACGTTTTAAATTTACTGCAGGAACTTGAAGGTACCTTACCCGCTGACCGGGAAAGGCTTTTGGGTATTATAGATCGCTACCTGGACATGACACCGAAAGAAAAAGCGATTTTTCAGCTAGGCAGGCGGGCCGGGGTTTTTGTAAATATGAATGACATGCGGGACCGAAACAGAGTTGGGTATGTGGAGAATTTGCTCAACAAAATAAACAGCCCGGAAAAACTACAGGCGGAGTTGGCCAGGATGCGTCGCCAATTTGTGTAATGTCTGGCTCCGGCGGTTATGGTGCGGGTTGTATATTGGCACGGAGGGATGAATTTGTCCAACAGAAACGGGCATGATAAGCAAAGCGGGCCTAAGAAAATAATCATTGGCCGCCTGGCTGTTGATCCGGTATTTTTACTTATCTTTTTGTTTTTTACGGGCTGTTCGTTACTTATGTTTTTTATCATGTGGCTGGCCGGTTAACTGCATATCGTAAACCCGTTTGGTTAAACTAAATTAGTTGCCAAACGGATTTTTTTGTGTATAAATTCGGTATTCAAGAGACTATAACGTCATCGCGGAGCGTCATATTCTACTTTTTGAGATAAGGTGAGCCAATGCAATGCAAAATGAAATACGGGCATGGCGAACTGAGCCTTGACCTGCCTGATAATCACGTGCAAAGCGTAATTAAACCTTGTTTCCCTCAAATAGACGACCCCTGGTCTTTGTCTGTGGCGGCTATGCAAAATCCCATTGCTTCCCCGGCGCTGTCCCAGCTGGTTAAAGAAAGACGCCCGGAGCAAGTTGCCATAGTTGTTAATGACCACACCCGCCCCACTCCGTACCGTTTCCTGTTGGCTGCCCTGTTAAGGGACCTGGAGGAGGCTGGAGTTAATAAGACTGCCATAACTTTTGTGGTGGCCACCGGGGCGCACCGGGGCAATACTGGGGAAGAACATGCCCGGTCACTGGGACCGGCGGTGCAGGGTTACAGGATTATTAATCACGACTGCCGGGGTGAGCTTGTTTATATGGGTATGTTGAGCAACGGGTGTAAACTGGGGGTAAACCCCCTGGTGGCCGGGGCGGATATGCTTATTCTCACCGGGCTCATCGCGCCCCATGAGTTAGCCGGTTTCTCCGGGGGACGTAAATCAATTCTCCCCGGGGTGGCCGGTATGGAAGCCGTGTCGGCCAATCATGCATTACTCACCACAGGGGGCATAGGTGCGGGAAAACTGGATGGTAACCCTGTGCATCGTATCATGATGGAAGCAATGGGTTTGGTCCGGCCCGATTTTATTATCAATGTTGTGGCGGATAGCGAGCACAGACCGGTTCAGGTGGTGGCCGGTGACCCCGAAAAAGCCTGGCTGGCGGGGGTTGATTTGTGCCGCAAGGCAGTGCAAGTGAGTGGCGAAAAACAGGCTGAGGTGGGATTAGCCAGTGCCGGGGGATATCCCCGGGATATTAATTTATACCAGGCCATTAAATCCATGCGCAATGCGGCCAAGCTGATTACCGAAGGAGGGACTCTGGTGATTTGCGCCCAGTGTGCCCAGGGGGTGGGAAATGCTGTGTTGGAAAACTGGGTCGCTGGGGCCAAAAATCCCCGGGACATTACTGCCAGGCTGAAAAAAGGATTTGTTTTGGGAGGCCATAAAGCATACTTGCTGGCCGAGCTGGTGGAAAAAATCTCCGTGATTTTGATTTCTTCTATGCCTGGACACACGGTGCGTAACTTTTTTATGACCCCGGCTGCGGATTTTGAAGAGGCGTTAAAAATTGTTACCCGCAAGCATGGCGATAATTACCGGGCCGTCGTTATGCCCGAAGCGGCATTGATAATGCCCGGGATCTAATATGATATTGTTTGACAAAGATTTAACCGTGGAGTAAAATTTTAGCAAACGAATGTGATATATGTCGCAAATAGTATACAGAAAGGTGGTGACAGGCATAAAACAGCGGGTGTTTTATGCCGGGCAGGTGCGTATTGGCATTAAAACGAAACTGGCTTTATTTTCCACGGTAATAATAGTTATTTTAGTATTATCAATTGGTTATCTATCGTATAATAAATCCGGGGATATGCTGTTTAAATTTACTGAAGAAATGCTTTTGAATAATGGTAAAATATATGCTGATATGATAGACAAATATATCTATGAGCGCAGCCGGGATGTGCTGATTATGGCCGAACATCCTTTATTAATGGATGCCAAGGCCCCGGCGGAGGAAAAGTCGGCCCTGCTCAGTAAATTTAAAGCGGATTACGGACACTATGATACCATTTCCCTGACAGATACAAAGGGGCTGCAGATTGCTGATAGCGACGGTACTGTGGGGATGATGAAAAATGAATTGGAATGGTTTAAATCCGCCATTCAAGGTAATTTGTACATATCTGATGTTAGATTATCCATTGACTTGCAAAAACCGATTATAAATTTTGCCGGTCCGGTTAGGGATGATGACGGCAATATTATCGGCACAATTACTACCCGTTTGATATTGGAGGACAGTATTTGGGCCATGGTGGACGAATTTGCCGTTGCCCAGCAAGAGGCGGGTAAAAGCGGGTATGCTTATATTATTAACAAAGAAGGAGTATTTATGGCACACCCCGTAAGGGAAATGATCTTGCGGGACAATGTACTGCAATTGGGTGTGGAAGAGCTGGCGACTGCCGGTCAAAAAATGATCCGGGGCGAAAGCGGTTTTGCACGTTACTCCTTCGAAGGGGTGGATAAATATGTGGCCTATGTCCCCCTGGACGGCTGGGGCGGCTATGAGGGTATGGGGTGGTCCATAGCTCTCACTTCACCGGTAAATGATTTTCTTGCCCCTGTATATAGCCTGCGTAATTATATCCTGGTACTGGGAATCGTCGCGGTACTGGTGGGACTGGCGTTAATGCTGGTGGTTGCCCAAAAAATGGTTCAGCCCATCAATGAAATTTTGGATAGCGTCCGGCAGGTGGCCCGGGGGGATTTAACTAAGCAAGTGCGGGTCAATACAGCCGATGAGATTGGTGACCTGGCGGGTGGCTTTAATCAAATGATTAACAGCTTGCGGGACATAGTGGCCAAAGTACAGGACAATTCCTTCAAACTATCTTCCCACAGCCAGGAATTGGCCGCTTCCGGGCAACAGGTGAGTGCAGCCATGGAAGAGGTGACCGGGACCACCGGTGAGGTGGCGGCCACCTCCCAACAAAGCGCGGACAATGCCCGGGAGGCCGAAAAGGAATCGATGCGTATGCGGGAGGTGGCCGGGGAAGGCCATGCCGCTGTGAGCCAGGCATTGGATAAAATTAATATCATTGCCGAAAACAGCAAAATGCTCTCCGGGGCAGTGGAGGATTTGGGGCGTCAATCAAATCGTATTGGTCAAATTACTGGTGCCATTATCGACATAGCTGAACAGACAAATTTGCTGGCTCTCAATGCTGCCATTGAGGCTGCCAGGGCAGGGGAGCACGGCAGGGGATTTGCAGTGGTGGCCGAAGAAGTACGTAAACTTGCTGAACAGTCCGGACGGGCCGCCGATGAAATTACCGGTCTGATTAAGCAGGTGCAAGGAGGTGTGGATAAGGCTATAGCGGCCACGAAACAGAGCGTGTCCGGAGTGGAAGAAGGGGTTGTGCTGGCCGGTAAAGCAGGAACGGCGCTGGACGAAATAACCCGTTCAATAATCAAAAATACCGATATGATCAAGAACCTGGCTATTAGCTCGGATCAAGTCAATGAGGGTACCCAGCAGCTTTCTTCAGCCAGCCAGCAAATCTCTTCCACCATACAGCAGCTGGCCGGTGAAGCGCAAGAACTGGCCGACATTGCCCTGGAATTGCAGCAAATGGCGGCCAAGTTTAAAGCGGAATAAGCAAAAAAAAATTACGATGGCGAAACTCAGCCAGCCCGCTGATAAATAGGGCGTTGCCTGACAGTCGGTTTGACGGACTTGAACCAATTAACTTAGTTTCATACAATGTCGAAATGTTGCATCACTGAAGAGAGAAGTGACCGGTATTTATAAGGAGCCGTATACGTGGCCCGTGCGTACCGTTCTGTAACAGGGTTGACGCCGCAGCTAATTACTGCGGCGTTACTCTACTGACATATATATTTTTTGTGCTACCCCGGCACGTCCCGGTAAAACTAGTGTTCAGGGTGGCGGGATACCGCCAGCAGGTAAATTTCCTGCCCGGCGCCGGCATTATTTAATTCTTTTTCGGCGCTAATCAAGCGATTCAACTGTTCCTGGCTTAAATTGGCCACTTCCATACCCTTGGTGTCTATATTGGCCATACGGGCACCTCCTTCTAGGGTTATATTAAATTATCTCGAACCAATGGTTATATTTTTACCCGTTGGACAAGTTTTTATAAAAACATATTGACCGTGGTACAACTTAAAAATATAATATGAATGAGAACGGTTTTCTTTATCACCGACTGGAGGATTTTACATGACGCTGGATAAAGTGAAACGGGGCGATTTGATTAGAATTATATTCATTGGCAACTCCGGGATTAAAGAAAATGCACTGCGCATGGGTATTAATGAGGGATCTGTTTTAACTTGCGCGGAAGTAATACCCGCCGGTCCGGTGGTACTGGGCAAGCACAGGCAGGAAATAGCCATTGGCCGGGGTCTGGCGCAAAATATCCATGTCGAGCTGTTGGCCCGGGCGGGAGAGGCCAAAGCGATTGCTTCCCAATTGACAAGCGAATCGTGTTAAATATAATTAAATAATAAACCCCGGTTTACCGGGCTTTTTTATTGTTTGGATGTTGTGCCCCGGAAATGTAAAATTTTTTGCCAAGGACGGAATTAGCCATGCATAATTACAACAAAAATAGCAGAAAAAATACTAATGGCCCGGAACAAAAAAGAATAGTACTGGTGGGTACCCCCAATGTGGGCAAATCTGTTTTCTTTCACCGGTTAACCGGTCAGTATGTAGATGTCTCCAATTTCCCGGGTACCACCATGGAATTTTGCTGTGGTAAGTGGGAGGAGAACTTCCTGATAGATACCCCTGGGGTATACGGGCTTTCTTCCAACACATCCGAGGAATCACTGGTGCGGGACGCTGTGCTGACTGCTGATGTGGTAATAAACGTTGTGGATGCGGTGCACATTGACCGCGATCTTTTTCTTACCTGCCAGCTTGCCGACATGGGTATTCCCATGCTGGTGGTATTAAATATGGTTGATGAACTACTGGCCCGGGGGTTGGAGATAAATTTGACCAAACTGGAAAATTTGCTTGGTGTACCGGTGGTGCCAACGGTGGCCACCAATAATGAGGGATTGGATACACTCAGCCAGCGCTTGAGCCAGGCTTGCCCCGGACAGCCGTCAGTTATGGTGGCAAGATTACTTTCGTCGAGCTATTTGGGTTTACCACGGGGGGAAGCGCTATTGGCGCTGGAGGGAGATCCCGAGGTGGCGGCCCGCAATAATGTGGCTCCCGGTGGTGATAGGGAAAAAATATACGCCGACCGGAGGGCGCGGGCCAATGGGATTACCGCAGCCGTTCTTGTTGAAAGATCCGCTGACGTGGCCTTTGCCACCCGGTTGGGGCACTGGTTGATTCGCCCGCTGACCGGTATCCCGGCGCTGCTAATAGCCCTGTGGTTGTTTTATGAGCTGGTGGGAGTGTTTTTTGCCCAGACAGTGGTTGGCTATACCGAAGGTATTTTAATGACCAATTATTACGAACCGTGGATACGTTCGCTATTGGGCCGCTTTATTGATCTCAAATCTTCCCTGGGGACTATACTGGCCGGGCAGTTTGGTCTTTTGACCATGGCCATTACCTATGTACTGGGGCTGCTGTTGCCTCTGGTGCTTGGTTTTTACCTGGTGCTGTCAACCCTTGAGGACTCCGGTTATATGTCCCGGATAGCTATTTTAATGGACAGGTTAATGGGTTATCTGGGACTGAACGGACAGGCTGTGGTGCCAATGGTGTTGGGTTTTGGATGTGTAACCATGGCTCTAATTACCACCCGCCTGTTGACCACCGAGCGGGAACGGCGCATTGCCACTTTTTTACTTGCCCTTACAGTGCCCTGTTCCGCCCAACTGGCCTTTGTGGCCGCTATTCTGGGCGCTTTGGGGCCGGGTTATATGCTGTTATACGGGCTAATTATTTTTAGCCTGATGGCCGGGGTGGGTACTTTGCTGAACCGGTTTATGCCCGGAGGCAGCGTGCCGCTGCTGTTGGACTTGCCTCCGCTGCGCTTACCCAGGTTGGATAATGTGCTGCTTAAATCCTGGACCAGAACCTTTAGTTTTATTAAAGAGGCGTTTCCTGTTTTTTTGGGGGGCGCGCTGTTGTTGAGCATTTTGAGTATTACGGGGCTAATTGAAAAAATTCAACGGCTCATGGAACCATTGACTATGGGGTGGCTGTACCTGCCCGGTGAAACGGCGAGCGCTTTTATCATGGGATTTATTCGTCGTGACTTTGGTACTGCCGGTATTATGGAAATATCCATGGATCCATTGCAAATTTTTGTGGCCCTGGTTACATTGACCATGTTTGTGCCCTGTATAGCCTCGACGCTGGTTATCTATAAGGAGCGGGGATGGCGGGAAGGTACAGCGATTTGGTTGTTAATTACAACGCTGGCTTTTGTGTGCGGCGGGTTGTTGACCCGGGTGTTAAATTTTGCCCATGGTATGAACCCGGTCATGACGTTGCCTCTTACCGCACTGATCATATTGACAGTACTTTTTGTCATCGTGTTTATTGCACGAAAAAGGCAAACTATTGGTTGATGAAATAACCTGTGGTAAAATTACAGGTGGATATCGTCATTGAAACTAATCAGTCAGGGGAAAGAATAGCTTGGTAAATAAAGTTATTGCTTGGCCGGTTTTCATTATGTTGGTAGTTATTGCTGCCTTACCTGCTTTTGCCGCCCCGGAAACTGAGCCGCAGCCTGTGGGTAAGGCGGCGCTTGTGATGGATAGTGACACGGGGCAGGTATTGTATGAAAAAAATGCCACTCAGAGGATGTACCCGGCCAGTACCACAAAAATAATGACCACCTTGCTGGCCCTGGAAAAGTCTTCTTTGGATGACCTGGTTGTCGTGAGCAGGCGGGCGGCTGAAATAGGTGGCTCCCGAATCGGGCTGCAGCCCGGTGAGCAGGTGCAGATGAAACACTTGCTGTACATACTTATGCTCAGTTCCGCCAACGATGCCGGCATTGCCATCGCAGAGCATGTGGGTGGGTCGGTGGAGGATTTTGCCCGTATGATGAATGACCGGGCCCGGGAATTGGGGGCAAAAAGTACCAACTTTGTTAATCCGCATGGTATGCCTGACAAGAATCACTATACCACTGCCATGGATCTGGCGGTGATCAGCCGGCAGGCTATGCAAAATACCACTTTCCGCGAGATAGTGATGACCCTTAATTACAAAGCAGACCGTAAAAAAAATATGTCCCCGGAATTATTGGCGCAGGTGGAAAAACTGGAGAGTATTTACGGGCCGGTTCAGGAAGACTTTTATAATCACAATAAACTGTTGGGGAACGGTTACTACAGCTACAGCGGTGCTAATGGTATAAAAACCGGCTACACCGTTGAGGCGGGTCAGTGTATAGTGGCCTCCGCCCGGCGGGGAGGGCGGGAAATGATCGCTGTGGTGCTGAACAGCCAGGGTGCCAACCTGTGGTCCGATGTAGCAATGCTGCTGGATTATGGTTTTGATAATTTTACACCGGTGGCTCTGGTTAAGCCACGGGAAATGATCACCGATGCTAAGGTAAAGCACGGGGCTAAAAATGCAGTGCTGGAAACCGCCGGTTATTTTTATTACAATTTTCCGGTAGGTGAAGAACCCCAAGTTACCCGCCGGGTTGAGCTGGTGGGAAATATTCAAGCCCCGTTGGAAGAAGGAGAGAAGCTTGGTGAACTGGTGCTGACAGCCAGTGGTGAGGAACTGGGCCGGGTACCGCTGGTAACTGTTTACCCTGTCTCCCGGGATATTAATAGTTATTGGTGGTTCTGGGCCGGGGCGGGGCTGGCAACTTTATTTTTACTGTGCATAGTAAAGGCATGGTTTAGAAGCAAACGCCGTTCCCGGCTGCGTATAAGACGCTGGTAAATAAAATTAGTGCTGGTTGTTGAAGGTAAAACCGGATAAATGGAAACAGCGCCTGCTGATTCCGATAAAGCCCCGGAAAAGCCGGGGCTTTAATAGTGGGCTGGTTTAATGAACATTCACTGGGTGCCCTGTACCGGATGAATAAAAACCTGTATTTTATGATAGATGTATATATTAATGATAGATGGCAATGCTGGTTCCCCGGGTTTTACTTGTTACCGGGCACTATCATGCGAACCAGGGCGGTGAATTGGTAAACCAGCGGTAGGGCAATCAGGCTGCTGATAATGTTAAACAACGCGTGGGCATTGGCCACCTGGCGGGGCAGTGTATCGGTTGTAAAGGACACCAGCGTTGCAAAAGGGTGCAATAGAGGCAAAAACAGCAATGCGCCCAGCACATTTAGCAGCACATGAGCTGCGGCCACCTGCCGTCCTGCCCGGGAGCCCCCCAGACTGGCCAACACAGCGGTGATACAAGTGCCGATATTATTGCCCAGCACCAGGGCCACTGCTGTGGGTAGTGCTATGAGCTGGTAACCGGATAGTAGCATGGCGATGCCGGTGGCGGCGGCGCTGCTGTGCAGCAGGGCGGATACCAGCGCCCCGGCCAGTACAGCCATAGCCGGGCTATGCTGTAAAGATAGTAGCGTTTCGAGAAACCAGGGTGCTTTTTGCAGCGGGGCCAGCGCAGTGGCCATTAACTGCAGGCCCGCAAATACCAGGCCAAAACCACAGAGGGAACGGCCTAAATGCCCGGCCGGCCTACTTTTGAAAATAGCCCATAATACAGCCCCTCCCAGGGCGGCAGGTGCAGCCAGCCGGAATAAATTAAAGGACAGTAATTGAACGGTTACACAAGTCCCCACATTTGCTCCCAGCAATATCCCAACGGCCTGGGCCAGGTTCATGATACCGGCGTTGACAAAACCGATGGTAATAACTGAAATGGCGGTGCTGCTTTGGACCAGCATGGTAAATACCAGCCCGGTAACGGCGGCCTTCAATGGTGTGGCGGTAAAAGCCGCCACTGCCCGGCGGATTTTTTCCCTGGACAGGTTTTCCAGACCCTCCTTCATGGCTTGCATACCCCACAGCAGCACAAAAAGCCCGGCGGTAAATTCACCAAGAATAAGCAGCAATACATGCCCCCCTTGCCGTAAATACTATTACTTGTTTATGGGACCGAGAAAAGGGATATGACTAAAATATAGCTAATGTTATTGACATACGTTCATATTGACAGAATAGAGTAATGTTCTATATACTGTTTATAGAAAGAAATTTTTGGTGGTGGTTTAATGCGCGGGATGATAGGGGAAGTGGAGGAGATACTGCGTGCCCACGATTATAAGATGACGCCCAAGCGGGAGCATGTGCTTTGCGTGCTGCTGGAAAACAAGAAGCGGCACTTAAGCGCTGAAGAAGTGTATAACCTGGTGAAACAACGGGTGCCTGATGTGGGCTTAGCTACGGTTTATCGCACACTGGAACTTTTTTCAAATTTTGACATCATACGAAGTACGGATTTCGGGGATGGTCGTAAACGTTACGAATTTGGCACGGGGAGTAATGATGGGCACAGGCACCACCATCTTATCTGTGTTGAATGTGGCAAAATTATTGAAATGAATGAGGATTTGTTAGAAGATTTAGAGGAACGGGTTACCAGTGCCTATGATTTTACAATCAGTGACCACGAGTTGAAAATATTCGGTAAATGCCGGGATTGTATGGGGCAAAAGAATAAATAGCCGTTAGAAATGCTATCGGACGCTAACAAGTCGCACCGAAGAGGGTGAAGCTTTGCTTGAACGGGAAATTAGGATTAGGGAACTGGAAGAACAAATCGAGGACTTGAAAAAAAGGTTTCCGGCCCATTCCATTAAGCCGGCCATGGTAAACCGGCTGGAGGAACTGGAGGAAGAACTGGACCGGTTGCGGCAAGAAGAATAGCATACACTACCACCGCCTATTCATACAATGGTATTAACCTTAAAACGAGGCGGTGGTTTTTTATGACTGCCAGGCCGCTGGTGGGATTGGCGCTGGGTGGGGGAGTAATGCGGGGTATGGCCCATATAGGGGTCCTCAAGGTGTTAAAAAATGCCGGAATCCCCATTGACATGGTGGTGGGAACCAGTTCCGGCGGCATAGTGGCCGCTTTGTATGCCTCGGGGCACAGCCCGGAGCACATTGAAGAAATAGCCATGAAACTGCGCCCCCGTGATGTTTTTGACTATGGTAGTGTGCTTCTTAACTTATTTTTAATTACCGGTGGTATCATTGCCCGCGTCTTGCATATTCCTTATCCAATAACCAGCCCGTTGGGGCTTATGCGGGGCAATAAAATAAAAAAGTTTGTCAACAGGTTTGTGGGGCAAGACCGGTTATTCGGGCAAACTGTAATTCCACTGGGCATAACAGCTGTAGACGTGCGGGACGGCACGCTGGTGGTTTTTTTGGAAGGTGAGCCCGCTGCCAATGCAAAGCAGTATACAGCCCTTGGGTATCCGGATCTTACATCAAGCAAGGAATCCGTTAACTTGCGCACAGTGGTGCCGCCCGAGGATGTATTCATCAAAGGCAAGCCCGTGGCGCTGGCCGCCCAGGCCAGCGCCGCCGTACCGGGTATCTTTGAACCGGTGCGGGTGGGTGACCGTATACTGGTGGACGGGGGCGTTCGGGAAAATGTGCCGGCTTATGTACTGCGGCGCATGGGAGCTCACTTTGTTATTGCTGTGGACGTGGGTTACAGTGGCCGCCGGGTGAACGGAATAAGCAATATAATTAAACTTTTGTTTAACAGTTTTGAAATTGTAATTTCAGAGGGTATTAATTTAAAATTGGAGAGTTATGCAGATGTAGTGATCAGACCGGTAATTAATGTAGACCCCTGGGATACTGGCAGCACCAAGTACAGCATTGAGCGGGGGGAACTGGCGGCGGTTAAAGCTCTGGATGAAATAAAACGCAAATTATATGACCAATAACATGGTATAAGTAAAATTCACCTTCCCAATCATAAAAGAATTAAAAATTGAACTTTTAATTTTTTTAATTATTAGTTATTATATATGGTAATATTGAACAAAGGTAAGGGGGGGTGAAATATGTTTGAAGCTTGGTTTAGGAATACTGAGCCAATAAAATTGGAGCCTTACAAAGGTGACTTAAAGGGAGTTGACGGATGGCTATCAAGAGAAGGAGTTTTCTACCGGTGTAATTATGTGGACCATTCGATTTATGCCGATAAACTTTGTAAAAAATATGGTTACCAGCTGCTCAACAGCTTCCCTCTTAGTATGAATGGTGAGTACACCCTTGAAAAAAAGGGGTGGGCAAAAATCAGTAACGGTAAAGTGCATTATGCAAATGAAAAACCCCTGAGCAAAAAACAGCTGGATTTTTTGTTTGACTACTTTATTTGTAATGGATACAGCGTTAATGAATATAATGAGCTGGTGCGTATGCAGGAAGTGCCGGCCCCGTTTTAACCACCCATATATTGCTTTAAAAGCATAGAGACGTAAAGAGTTTTTACGGTGGTTTCCATAAAAAACTTTTACGTCGCCATAAACTTAAAGTTTAACTGACCGGTTATTTTTATTTCATGATTGTTAAACATATTTGTATCCCATCGCACAGTGATATTGGTAACTGGCCCCTGTTACTTCCCATAATCCCTTTGGTGGTTTACCGTTGTTTTGTATTATGCTCACCGGAAGTTTTTTCCGGCTGATTATCATGGATCCGCATTTGCAAACCGGAACAACTTCCTTGGGACCTGCTATGATATAACTACCCTGGTAATTGGGCTTGTCAAATATATAAACATAGCAGTCACCCGTTTCGACGAATGTTATCCTCTGCATATGCATAAAGTTGCAAAAGGCCGTGTCATGTGTTGAGTGATAAGAGTAGTCCCCGTGATAGATTCTTGCCGCCCTGGATATGGATTTGCGCCTGAAAAATGTCGATATTGATTTAATAAATTTTAAAACAGCACCTTCAGATGCGATATCCCGACAGTTTTCGTAGGTGTGGGAAATGCTAGACATATACAATCCCTCCTTTAATAAAGAATCGATTATAAATTGAGCGGTTTTTCATTAAAGTCCGTAAGGTATGAATTTAACGGCAACAAAAACTCCCTGATGTAAATAATTAAGGCCGGCACGCTGGGATAACGTGCCGGCCTATCGTTGTTCGATTCAGCCAACGTTAAACTGACTTTGGGGGTTTATTTAGTTTTTTTTCCATTAGATAAATCTTCTTAATGATGTCTTAATGATGTCGGTTATCCTACCGCAGGGGGGGATAGCGATAAGGATAAAAAATAGGCTGACAATGATTATTGCCAGCCTATCGTTGTTCGATTCGGCTACGTTTGTGATATTTTTCATTATTCTAGCACCAGTTTTCCTTTGTGTCAATAGGTACAAGTAAAAAATTTAAAGTGTTATGTAAAAAAAATAATATAAAATAATTTATATAAGGTTTTTTATTTAATTATAGACATATTTTCGCAAGGGCTATATTGACCATCCGCTTGAAGGGTGTTACTATGTGATTGATTGAACAATTAAACTTGGGGGGAGGATATGTGCCATTAGATAAATCAGAGAAACAATTGATTAAATTTATTAGGGACCTCGGTTGGGGCGAGGTTAATGTGCGCGTTGAGGAAGGAAAACCGGTATTAATATGTGAAGCAATAAGGACATTTAAGTTGGAAGAACAACCCGTGGAAATACAGCAACCCAGGAAAAAGGGTCGCATGACATTTTTCAATGGCTAGTAATCACCATGCTTAAAGGCCTTACGGGCAGTGGATGATGTGTTTGTGTGCTATTGTTCAAGGTTAAATAAAGAAATAATGGCAGGGGAGGAGTTTTTATGTCCCCAAATAATAAGCCTAAATCGTTAACTAATCGTGAAAAGCAACTAATTCGTTTTTTGAGACAACTTGAATGGGGTCAAGTGAGGGTAAGGGTTGAAAACGGCCAGCCGGTGTTAATATACGAAGCTATTAAAACCTTAAGGTTAGGGGATGCAGGTGCTGCACTACCGAACACTGGCAGCAAAAGCGTCGGTTAATTGAAGACGGTAATGTACAAGTCCATATAATAAGTTATTAACAGTAAACTATGACTGTACATATAAGATTGTGATTGATTGAACAATTATATTGACTTATTATAAAATTTATCATAATATGTAATTAATTTAAATAGGCAGGGCTGATTCGAACAACGATAGGCTCGGGTTTTTCATGTTTTGTTTATCATGGGATATCCGGCCTTTATTTTTTTACAAATATATACAGATAATATAAAATGATGGCATCTTCAATTGGATAGCAACGTTGTGATATTTACAATGACTGGCAGGAGGGGTAAAATGAAGAGAATTTTGATCATTGACGACGAAGAGGGAATGTGCTGGGCGCTGGATAAACTATTGACCCAGGACGGTTATGAAGTAATGACAACCACCAGTGGTCATGAGGGGCTGGGTATTTTTAGCAGTAACCCGGTTGATCTGGTACTGTTGGATATTAAGATGGCGGAAAGCAATGGGTTGGAAATTTTAGAACAAATACGTAAAATTGATTCCAATGTACCGGTGCTCATCATGACAGGTTACAGTTCCATGTCCATAGCCCTGGAGGCGATGGATAGGGGTGCCACCGGTTATTTGACTAAACCCCTTAAAACTACTAATTTACGAGAAACGGTGCGGCGATTGTTATCAGGTGAATCTGTGGAAAGTGACCAGACTATACCCTGGAATAATCACCATGATTAATAGTCATTGTGTTCTGTAGCTTTGTCCTAATTTCATCTTAACCGGGAGGGGATTTTATGCCCTCAAGAACCGAAAACTCCAAACCGCTGACCAACCGGGAAAAGCAATTAATCCGTTTCTTAAGACAACTTGAATGGGGCGAAGTAAGGGTAAGGGTTGAAAACGGCCAGCCGGTTTTAATATACGAGGCTATTAAAACTTTGAGGTTGGGTGAAAAGGATACCACCCCTCCAAGCCCCGGGAACAAAATTATTCGTTGAAATGGAGTTAATAGTCACAACGTAGCTTGAAGGGGTGTGACGCACGCAAAAGGAAATAGCAGTTTAGCGTGCTTTTCTTTTTCGTTTTTGTTGTTAGCTATCACCATACCGGTCCGTAATAATGGATGCAGAAATAGATCCATGAAAATGAGATGGCGTAAATACCGAAGACATCAACAATTTCCTGCAGCAGGCTGGTTTTTTCTTCCTCCATGTAATCATCTTCCCACAACGTAGCCTCACTCCCCCCGTTATCCTTAATCACAATCCCCCAAGATATATTTTAGAAAGAAAAAACAGGCTAGTCAATTTAAAAATAGCCAGTGCATAAAAAAATTACAACTAAATTGTGATAAATTTTACAAAAACTATTGACTGGGATATTTGCTGGGAGTATAATAGTCCCAACATAAGAATTTAATAAAAAGGCTGAATCGGACAACGATAAGCTGGGTATTCTTACCAAGTAGTGGTGAGGTGTGCCCGGCTTATTTTTGTTTCCACAAAAGTTTTGCCTCCATCATTACCATGATGGGTGGCCAGGATAAAGCGAAAGGGGGAGATTAGGTTAAGTTATTCTTGTGAAAGTGCCAACGTTCACATCCGGTAAGGGAGGTGATGGTTTATGAAATTTCTGGCCCAGGCATTCATGGTAGTAAGCTGCATTGGTTGTGTCGGCTATTGGCTGTACACCATGGCCACTTTGAAATTCCTGAACTAATCAATTGTTATCATAAATGGCAATAATGGCAAACCGGTAAATGAAAGGAGGTACAAGGTATGGGTTTTTTTGACTGGTATCATACCTATCAGGCCAGCAATCCTATTTTAGGAGGCTTTATTGTCCCACTGTACATGGCAGTGTTCGGGACGATATTTGCTGTGGTAGCTGATGTATTGTTCAGGGTTTTGGGTATTCATCTCGGCGAATACAAGAAGGAATATGAAGATTTAATTGATGAGCAGCAGGGAAAAGCCTAGTTGGGTGTTTTTTCAGCAATTGTCATAAAATCATAATCGAAAGTTTGTAATCAGTTGATAATTTGCCATAAATGGAGGTGGGTATAGATATGATGACCATGCCAATGAGCGGTGTGGAAATGGCTTGGTGGCCGCTCGTTTTAATCGGTTTTACCGTAGGTGTTGTTGGTGGTTACTTCGGTCTTGGCGGGGCATGGCTGGTAACACCGGCCCTGAACCTTTTCGGATTTCCGATGGTTTATGCAGTGGGTACCGATATGGCCCACGTTGCCGGTAAATCCATTGTATCAACTTTCAGGCACTGGCGATTCGGCCACGTCAGCGTGATTATTGCATTAACCATGCTGATAGGAACTATGTCGGGTGTCGAGGTGGGCGCCCAGGTGCTGATGTTCTTGAACAGCATAGGCCTGGCCGGGCCGGTGGTTCGATACATCTACATGGTATTACTGTTCTGTATGTTCTTCTTTATGCTGAGGGAATATCTCGGTGCCAAGAAGATGGAAAAGGAAACCGGTAAAGAAGTTAAAGACCTGGTCGGTAACAGGTTGTCCAGGTGGATTCAAAACAACCTGAACGTGTGGCCGGTAATTTACTGCAAAACCGCTCGCATGCACATCTCGGTTTGGGCGCTTATTTTCCTGGGCATTTTCACCGGTTTCGTAGCTGGTATCCTGGGTATCGGCGGCGGCCTGCTGCGGGTCCCCGCCCTGATCTACCTGGTTGGTGTTCCCACCAAGGTAGCCGTGGGCACCGACCTGTTCGAGGTAATGTTCTCGGGGGCTTACGGTGGTTTCACATACGGCGCCAAGGGGATGGTGGAACTGGCAGCAGCTACCCTGATGCTGTGCGGTGCAGCTGTGGGCGCCCAGTTCGGTACCATTTGCACCAAGTACGTTTATGGTCTCACCATTCGCCTGGTTTACTCCATTGCGTGCTTCTTTGCCTTTACCTCGGTGGTGCTGAAACAGGTGGCTTCCAACTACTCAAAGGTATATGAAAAGGGCATGCTGGAGGTGCTGGCAGCCCAGGGTATTACCGGAAACCAGGCCAAGATTATGCTGCAATACCCGGAGCAAATGCAGCATTATATGCTGAACGTAGCCAACCGGCCCGACTGGTGGCAGGCCTTCCAGACATACAATACAATCAACACGGTGGGCTGTGTGGTAATTATGACGGCGGCGTGCGGTATTAGCGGTTATATTCTCTACCTGCTGGCGATGGGTATTATGAAGGAAAGGCGTGAAAAACGCCAAGCGGAGCAGCAGGCGCAAATTAAAGCTTAATAATTGGACATAATCTCCAGAGACAATTACAGTTATACAGGGAAAGTCCAGGTTTACGCCGGGACTTTCCCCCACCAAAAGTTACCTTTAACAGAAATCAATTAATGCATAAATCTCCAATTATATATTGTGCACTTTTTTATTAACGTTATTATAAATTTGTCACAAAGATTAGTGGTATTAACCTTTGTTTCCTCGGTTAAGGGAGGGATTGGCATGAAACGGTTGATTAGAATTGAAACGCCTCCTTGTCCGTCTTGCGGTTCAACTGATACAACCACAGGGCGCATTGTTAGATTTGCTGCGGGTTTGGGCCTGGGTATAGGCGTTTCGTTGATTTTGTACCTGGTAGGCTATATTTACCCCCTGGGACGTATATTAATTCCCTTTACTTTCATTGGTGGGATGATTATATGTTGTATACCTCCTTTGGGGAAGTATTGCTGCCTGGAATGTGATGCGTACTGGAACCCCGATAATCCCAGCCTTGTTTGGAGGACAAGACCTCCAGGGCTTTAATATAGACTCTCCTCTCCTCATTCAAAAGCCCCCTGAAGAGGGGGCCTTTTTTTGTGCTGTTTGAGAACCTGTTCACATATTCTTTTGAAGCCGGAAGAACATCTGTGTAATTAGTTATTGTCTACCGGGGAGGTGTGTCTATTTTGTACCGGCAGGCGTACTGTAAATATGCTTCCGCTGTCCGCCTTGCTTTCCACTTTAATTGAGCCCCCATGTATTTGAATGATTCGTTTACTAATGGCCAGGCCCAGTCCGTTACCCTTGGCCTTCCTGGTATAAAAGGGTTCAAATATGTTTTCCAGGTCTTCCTGAGGTATGCCCTTACCCGTATCCTGGATGGTTATCACGGCCATATCCCCTTCGGTTTGAATTCCAATGGTTAACTTTCCTTCATTATCCATGGCCTCAATGGCGTTGACAATTAAATTGATAAACACCTGTTTTAGCTTATCCGCATTACCGTCCAAAAGAAGCGGCCCCGTAACGGTATTTTTACAATCAAGTAAGATATTATTTTTCTCAATCAGTGGTTTGACATATGATAATACATCGTTAATCAGTACGTTTAAATCAAATACCTCCACCACCCCGGGATTGGGACGTCCGAATTCAAGCAATTCATTAATCAGCTTATTGTGCCGGTCCACCTGCTGCCCTATTCTGTCAATAAAGTCTTTCATCTCCGACGCATCTTTGGCGCTTACTTCCATGGCCTCGGCAGTAGCCTGGATGATACTAACCGGTGCCCGCAATTCATGGGCAATTTCAGTGGTCAGGCGTCCCATGGCCAGGAGGTCTTCCTGGCGTTTGTAATGCTCAATCACCTGTTCCTTTTCAATGAGCCCGCAGGCCATTTTATTGATGGCCCTGGTGATCTGGCCCATTTCTCCCGGTAATTCGGGCAGCTTATTATTTAAGTTTTTTTGTAGTTGCAGCAGGCCGTCTTTAATTAAGCGTACACGGTTCATCATATTGCTTAGGGTTAGTAAGGTAAAGCAGACACCCAGGCCGAAAACAGTAAATACAACGTAACGCACCGCTAAACGTACGTGTTTGCTCTTGGCAAAAATCGGGTGCATCCTCTCTTCGGCCCACAAAACGGCTACCATTTGGTCGTTTGTTTTGATGGGAACAAGATGTTCCAGGAATTGATCATCCCAGGTGTTGCCCAGCCGGGTAATGGGGGTGCCACTGGCCTGTACAGCAGCGATGCCTTCTTTGGCCTCATTGTATATGCGCCGGTCCCGCTGGTGTTTTTCTTCGGGTAGCCGCTCGCCGAACTCGTGCAGGTAACCTTCAATGGTTATTTGGGCGCTGTCGGTTAGATACAGGCCCAGGCGAACACCGGGGTAATTGCTGGTGGTCAGGGGTACCGCCACCGATTTGAAAACTCTGACCAATTCTTCATCATTATATGCTTTTCCCTCTTTATCCAATTGATTATATATCTCGCTTGCCACCAGGTTGGTTATCTGTTCCAGTTTATTTTCGGTTTCGGCCAGTAATACCTCGTCCGACTTGGATGCATAGTATATATCATAGAGCATTGTTGCTGAGGGTAATAGTAAAGCTATCAACACTATGACAACCAACTGGTTTTTTAGTGATTGAAGTTTAGATATCACCTATGCATCATCCTTTGTTAAAAATTTAGTATTTTGGGGTATAAGAGGTTAAATTGTTTGTTATTATTTTAACAAATCATAATCAGAAAAAACAGACACCTGGACAACCACTATTAAAAAAGTTTGAGAAATAATACACAATATCATGCGGAAATAATGTAATTAACACTGGCGCATATAGCGTTTGCAGGATAATTCATTTTGGTAATGAATTAGTTGTAAAGCGGCAACAGCTAGCTGTATGGAGGAAGGTATCATCAAGTGTATTTATTCTTATTTGGAGGGATTTTTATTGGCAACTACAGTGGAATTTTCACCCCGGGGATTGTCCGCCGGTATTGGCAGTATGCCATTTAAGGAAGCCGGTCCCGCGCTGCAAATAATATGGGAAAACATGCCTGCTATTCCCCACTGGCCCCAATTGCCCCGGCGGGGCGGGGATGAGGGTTTTGTGCACCAGTTTCTTGACCCCCTGGTCAGGATAGGTTTGCTAGAAAAAAGAGGGGATAAAACTGTATTTCCGGTGGATAACCCCCGGTGGCCCGAACGGCTTACTCAGTTTTACACTACCTATCTATCCGCCGAGGCTGGGGATGATAAAGCCCTTGAAATGTTTGCCTTTCCCCGGTCGGCTGCCTCGGGTTTTTATGCCTTTATGGAAGAAATTCGGGCCAAGGGTACCCGGTCGGCCCGCTTTTTAAAAGGTCACCTGGCCGGGCCGCTGACCATTGGTTTTCAATTAAAGGATGAGCGGGGGCGCCTGGCATATTACGAGGATCAGCTGCGGGACGTGCTGGTTAAAACGCTGGCCATGCACGCCCGCTGGCAGGCGGCGGAGTTGGCCAAAACGGGTCTAAAGCCCATTATTTTTGTTGATGAACCCGGCGTTCGGGTATATGGCAGCAGCAGTTATATTACCGTAACCCGGGAAATGGTGGTAAGCGATTTAAATGCGGTTTTTGCCGGCATACACGCGGCGGGCGGATTGGCCGGAGTGCACTCCTGCGATGCTGTTGACTGGTCGCTTTTGTATGAGTCAAACCTGGAGATAGTCAACTTGGATGTCTACCAGTATGGTGATTCGTTGTTTCCCTATGTTAAGGAAATGAAAAAATATTTGGAACGGGGCGGTGTTTTAGCCTGGGGCATTGTGCCCACACTGGATAAAGCCTTTGATGAGAGCGCCAGTACACTGCTGGCCAGGTTGGAAAAACTCTGGGCCGAACTTGGTGAGCGCGGCATAGAACGGGCAACATTGCTCCGCCAGAGCCTGATCACCCCGGCCTGCGGTACCGGGTTGTTGGAACCCGATCTATCGGAACGGATTTATGTGCTGACCCGGGGGATTTCGGAAAAAGTCACGGAGATGGCGGCCGGTATCTAGAAAGTGAGGTGACGGCCATGTCCTTGCCGGATTATCATATACATACCGCCCGCTGCGGCCACGCCAGGGGGGAAATGTGGGAATATGTTGAAAGGGCACTGGAATTGGGATTGCCGGAAATAGGTTTTGCGGATCACATACCCTTGTACTGGCTTGATGAAAAGGCCCGGGAGCCTGGTATTGCCATGTCACCGGGGGATTTGGCGGGCTATGTGGAGGAAGTGGAAAAGCTGCAGGCGGCTTATCCCGGCATATCTATAAAGCTGGGCATTGAGGCTGATTATATCCCGGGTTACGAAGCAGAATTAAAAAGGATTTTAAATCAATACCCTTTTGATTATGTGCTGGGTTCGGTACATTATATAGACGGTTGGGGGTTTGATAACCCTGCTTATCTGGACCAATACACGTATTTAAATATAGACCGGTTGTATTTCCGGTATTTTGAATTGGTGCGGCTAGCCGCCCGGAGCGGGCTTTTCGATGTGCTGGCCCACCCGGATTTAATCAAAAAGTTCGGTTTTCGACCCCGGGGTGACCTTAAGGAAATATACGATAAAACCGCCCGTGCATTTGCCCGGGCCGGTGTGTGTGCAGAAATTAATACCGCCGGGCTGAGGATGCCCGTGGCTGAAATGTACCCGGCCCCCGGCCTGCTGAAGGCATTTAGAAAATATGCGGTGCCGCTTGTCACGGGTTCCGATGCCCATGAACCGGGGCAGGTGGGGTATGGATTTGATATTGTGTTAAGACTTTTAGAGGAAGATGAGTATGATATAGTTCTATTGCCTTAGTAATACTAAGCCATTGGTAGCAAATAGTTGTCATAATATGGTGATTCTCCTTATATAATTAGAGTTTTTACTCGGTCAAATATCTACAAAAACATAGCGATTAGCACTGTTTTTTGTTGATACTTGGAAGGCAGGCCGCCCAAAGTGGTCCCTTTAATGTGGCGGGATATGAATTTGATAAAATACCACAACTATTAAAAAATAGGTTATAACAAATGAGTCAGAAGCTTACAGCTCTGACTTATTTTTTTTTTACGGTAAATTTTTGTTCAGGACCTGGGAACCATTGAAGGAGATTTTAAAAAGATATAGAATGAGTTAATGGTGGTATAAAGTGGGGAGAAGTGGTTACTTGTTGTAACACAGTGGGGTGCCCGGCATGTTTTTGGGTGAATACCAACATACCATAGATGTCAAAGGAAGACTGATTGTCCCTGCCCGTCTCCGCGAAGGCCTGGGCGATAAATTCATCGTTACCAAGGGTTTGGACGGCTGTTTGTTCGTGTATCCACTCCAGGAGTGGACCGCTCTGGAACAAAAGATGCGTTCACTGCCCTTTACCCGAGCAGATGCCCGGGCCTTCGTCAGGTTTTTCTTTGCCGGTGCCGCCGAGTGTGAATTAGATAAACAGGGGCGGGTTTTAATACCCGCCAATCTCAGAGAGTATGCCGGGCTGGAAAAGGAAGTGGTGGTGGTGGGGGTATCCAGCCGGGTAGAGGTTTGGTCCAAAGAACGTTGGGAAAAATATAATACGGAATCTGCTTCTTCTGTGGAAGAAATCGCTGAAAAGATTGTGGATTTTGATTTGGGCATATAATAAACCAGGGTGATTCTTTTGCATAACATGGAAGACAAGTTCACCTTCAAACACCGTCCCATCATGGTGGGTGAAGTGCTGGAGGGATTAAACCCCAAGGCGGAAGGGGTTTTTGTTGACTGTACCGTGGGTGGAGGCGGGCATGCCTGCGCTCTGTTGGAATCCACCGGTTCCGGTGTACATCTGGTGGGATTGGATCAGGATGCCGATGCACTGGCGGCAGCGGGTGCAAGACTGGCTCCTTTCAAAGGTAGATATACCCTGGTACGGGCAAATTTTAAAGAGCTGCCCCGGGTGCTGGCGGATTTGGGGCTTACGGCTGTAGACGGTTTTTTATTTGACCTGGGGGTAAGTTCCTATCAATTGGACAACCCCCGGCGGGGATTTAGCTATATGCACGACGCGCCGCTGGATATGCGTATGGATACCTCCGCACCGCTTACAGCACGGGATTTGGTAAATGAACTAACCGAACAGGAATTAACCGCTATCATTAAAAACTACGGGGAAGAACGCTGGGCT
Source organism: Desulfallas thermosapovorans DSM 6562 (assembly GCF_008124625.1). Lineage (NCBI taxonomy): Bacteria > Bacillati > Bacillota > Clostridia > Eubacteriales > Desulfallaceae > Desulfallas > Desulfallas thermosapovorans. Next base: position 51,434 of record NZ_VNHM01000006.1, on the reverse strand, counting down.
TCCAGAATAGCTGCTTATATTGTTGAATATCGAAAAAAGAGCGTTATTTCCACCACCGGGGAATTGGTGGAGATCATTAAAAACGCCATCCCCGCCCGGGCCCGCCGTGAAGGCCCCCATCCCGCCAAGCGCACCTTTCAGGCGCTGCGCATTGCGGTGAATAATGAGCTGGATATTTTAGCCGGCACCTTTCGTTCGGCTGTAAAACGGCTAAAACCCGGTGGAAGGATATGTGTAATCACCTTTCATTCACTGGAGGATCGCATTGCCAAAGAGACCTTTAAAGAATTGGCCAGCCCGTGCAAATGCCCGCCGCAATTGCCGGTTTGTGCGTGCGGCCGGGTGCCCCAAATTAAGCTGGTAACCAGACGTCCGGTAATCCCGTCCAATAATGAGTTGGAAAATAATCCCCGTGCCCGTAGTGCCAAGCTACGGGTGGTGGAAAAAATAGGCTCTGTTCTAAACAGCCGGGAGGGTGAATAAGTTTTGATAGTAGCCAGAGAAAAGACGGAGTATTATGGTTTACCTGAAAAGCCCTCGCGCAGCAGGCGCCCCCGTAAGGGCGCGGCTATGCGCGGGTTGCTCCGAAAAGAGCGACTGGCCTTGACGGGCTTGGTGCTGCTTGGTTTTAGCTGCTGTCTTGTGATTGCCTTTTATTATACCCAGGTGTTGATCACCGGGTACCGGATCAGTATGGCGGAAAAAGAGCTGGCCCGGTTGCGGGTGGAAAGTCACGATTTATATACAGAGGTCAATCAATTGGCCAGCCTGGAAAACATCGAAGCTATTGCGGTGCATGAATTGGGTATGGTAAAACCGCAAAATGATCGTATTGTGATCGTGGAACAGGCAGGTCCGGTAAAACAGCAGGCGGTTGCCAGTAATGATGCTGAGGACGGTCAGGCCGAAACTGTTACCCTGAACGATCCCAAGGAAGAACAGCAGCGGGGGCAAAACTGGCTGATCAAAACCTTCGCCGATATGGTTGGCAAGTTGGAAGCCAGTATCCAAACAGGTTAAATGCGCTGAATTTGGAGGTCTTGGGGCATGTACGGAACCAATATGGGGATGCGCAAAAGATTAACCTGGGTGTTTCTTATAGCCAGCGGGTTATTTGTAATATTGATGAGCAGGCTGGCCTGGGTGCAGTTTGTTCATGGTGGTGAATTGCAAAAAAAAGCGCTGGAGGTGCGCATGCGGGATATTCCGGTGGAAGCCAAGCGCGGTGCCATTATGGACCGCAACGGTAATGAACTGGTAACCAGTATCAGCGTGGATTCCATCTATGCCACTCCCGGCCATATAAAGGACCCCGGCGGCACTGCGGAAAAGCTGGCTCCTATATTGGATATGGATGTAGATACTTTATATGCCAAATTGACTAAAAAATCTTCCTTCGAGTGGGTCAAACGTAAAGTCAGTAATGAAGTGTCCCAAAAAGTCAGGGACCTGGAACTGCCGGGCATTGGTTTTGTAGAGGAAAGCAAGCGCTATTATATGCATCCCACCCTGGCACCTCACGTGCTGGGATTCACCGGCACGGATAACCAGGGACTGATCGGTATAGAAAAAAGTTATGATGCCCAGTTACGGGGCGAGCCGGGGCGGATTGTCACTGAGTATGATGCCGCCGGGCGCCAGGTGCCCGAGGCCATGCACCAGTATATAGCTCCCAAGCCGGGGTACGATCTTGTATTGACCATTGATGAAACGATCCAGTATTTTGTGGAGAGAGAGCTGGACAAGGTAGTGGCCCAGTATAATCCCAAGCTGGCCATGGTTATTGTCATGGACCCGGAAACGGGCGGAATTTTAGCCATGGGCAACCGGCCCACCTTTAATCCCAACCGGTGGACCGAGGAACCACGGGAGGTTTGGGACAAAAACCCTGCCATTTGGTATAACTATGAACCCGGGTCTACCTTTAAAATTATAACGGCTGCCTCGGCCCTGGAAGAGGGAACGGTGCGCGTTGAGGATACTTTCCATGACCCGGGATTTATTAAAGTGGCTGATCGCAATATACGCTGCTGGAAGGCCGGCGGCCACGGTACTCAGACCTTCGCCCAGGTGGTGCAGAATTCCTGTAACCCGGGCTTTATAGAAGTGGGACTGGAGCTGGGCAAGGATAATTTTTACAAATACATCAAAGCCTTTGGTTTCGGATCGCCCATGGGTATTAACCTGCCCGGCGAGGCCAGCGGGATTATCATTCCCCAAAAAAGCGCCACCAATTTGAATATAGCCACCATGTCCATGGGGCAGTCCATTGCCGTGACGCCTATTCAATTGATTACCGCCGCTGCGGCAGTAGCCAATGACGGTATACTGATGAAACCGCAACTGGTTAAAGAACTGCGGTATAACGGAAAAACCGTGGAGGAGATCAAGCCGGAAAAGGTGCGCCAGGTTGTGTCCGAGGCAACCTCCCGCCAGCTAAGGAGTTTACTGGAAAGTGTGGTGGCGGAAGGAACAGGCAGCAATGCCTTTGTAGAAGGCTACCGGGTGGGAGGTAAAACAGGTACGGCCCAGGTGGTGGGCGAAAGAGGCGGGTATGTTAGTGGCCGTTATGTAGCCTCCTTTGTAGGTATGGCACCCGCCGACGACCCCAAAATGGTGATGTTGGTGGTTATTGCCGAGCCCCAGGGTGGCGTGTATTACGGTGGTTTGGTAGCCGCCCCCGTGTTTCAGGCCATTGCCCGGGATACTTTGCGTTACATGGGTTTGCCCGAAATACCCGGGCAGAAAAAACCCAAACAGCCCTGGGAAACTGATGTCACCGTACCTGATGTAACGGTGCCCAATGTAGTTAACTATGCCACCGGTGAAGCCATTAAGCTGCTTAAAGCCGCGGGGTTGCAGTATCAGACCAGCGGGGAGGGTGATATTGTCCACCAGCAAACGCCTGGTGCCGGGGCCCGGGTAAAAGGCGGTACCAGTGTGATATTGAAGCTGCAGCCTGCCAAGCAAAGCGGCAAAAACGGCGAATTAATTACCGTGCCCAGCTTGCAGGGTATGACCATCAAGGAAGCGGGTAATTTATTGGAAGCCATCGGGTTGCGTTTGGTACCCGAAGGCAGTGGTGTAGCCGTTGCTCAAAGCGCCAAGCCCGGCACCCGGGTAACCGGTGGAACCGTGATAAAAGTTAAATTTGCACCGCCTGGACAAAAGGAGGGTGCGGGTGAAAAATCCTCAGGGACATCCAATGGAGCTTCAGAGCAAAACAATCTTATCAATCCCTATGAAAGGTAAACCTGAAAACATGCTATGGTTGTCGGGGGACGGGGAATATGTACGTTTACCTTTTAGGGTAAAATGCCGCCGGGCGGTTTAAAACCGTCCCGGCGGAAGTGTTTTTCGGGTTATTTAGGATAATTATTCTAATATTGGAAATAATCAATAGTAAACTAAGGGGGGCTGCGGGTGTTATTATCAAACCTGTGGGCGGGTCTACCGTTTTTGGAAGTAGTGTTGGCTTCGGACCGGCCGGTACGGGGTATTGCCTACGATTCCAGGCAGGTGGAACGGGATTTTGTGTTTGTGGCCATCAAAGGATATAAAACAGACGGCCACCTGTATGTACCCGCCGCCGTGGAACGGGGTGCCTGCGCCGTGGTACTGCAGGAAGCGGTGCCTGTGCCGGAAGGTGTCTCGCGGGCGCTTGCAGCGGACACCCGAAAAAGTTTAGCCCAGGTGGCGGCCCGTTTTTATGATTACCCGGCCCGGAAAATGAAAATGGTTGGGGTGACAGGCACCAACGGCAAGACCACCACTACGAATTTAATTAATGCCATCCACCGGGAACATGGCCTGAAAACAGGATTGATCGGCACTATACATAACCGTGTTGGGGACCGGGTACTGCCTGTGGCCCATACCACCCCCGAGTCTGCCGATTTGCAGAGTTTGCTGGCGAAAATGGTCGATGCGGGGGTGCAGGCGGTGGCCATGGAGGTCAGTTCCCACGCCCTGGTGCTATCCCGGGTGGAGGAATGTGCCTTTGATATTGCTGTGTTTACCAACCTGACCCAGGACCACCTGGATTTTCACGGTGACATGCAGCAGTACCTGGCGGCCAAGAGCCTGCTATTTGCCGGGCTTGGGCAAGATATTCACAAACCCGGCTCGGGCTGTGCCGTGGTGAACGCCGATGACCCGGCGGCGGAGTACATTATTAAAGCCTGCCGTGTGCCGGTGCTTACTTACGGGCTGGGCAGTGCTGCTGATATCAAGGGCCGGGATGTGCAGGTAACGGCCCGGGGTGTGGCTTTTCAAGCCGTGGTGGGCGTCGATAAAATTGATTTGCAACTGAAATTAACCGGCAAGTTTAATGTTTATAATGCCCTGGCGGCAGTGGCAGCGGGGGTGGCGGACAATATACCCCTGCCCACCATAAAGCGTGCGCTGGAACAGGTGCCCGGAGTGCCGGGGCGTTTTGAACTGGTGGATTGCGGGCAGCCCTTTGCGGTGGTGGTGGATTACGCCCATACCCCCGACGGGCTGGAAAATGTGCTGGCCACCGCCCGGGAAATTACCACCGGCAGTTTGATCACAGTGTTCGGTTGCGGTGGGGACCGGGACCGGGCCAAGCGTCCCCTGATGGGGGAAATCGCTGCCCGGATGAGTGATTTGGCCGTGGTAACTTCGGATAATCCCCGCACCGAGGAACCGGAGGCCATCATTGAGGATATACTGGTGGGCGTTCGCCAGGTGGAAGGTGCCCGTTATACAGTAATACCCGACCGCCGGGAAGCTATCCGCCGGGCCATTGGCGGTGCCGGGCCCGGCGATGTGGTGCTTATTGCGGGTAAAGGGCACGAGGATTATCAAATTATTGGCAGCCGGCGCCTGCATTTTGACGACCGGGAAGAGGCGCGCCGGGCTTTGGGGTTAATTTAAATTAATTTGGATTTTATGCATAATAATCATCACCCCGGCTAATGTCAGTACATCATGTATATTAGCGGTGACTGTTTACGGTGCTGGTTTAAGGAGGTATTTCTTTAAAGTGAAGAGGATGACGGTGGGCGAGATATACCGGGCTATCGGCGGTAGGCTGCTGCAGGGTGATGAAAAAACAACGGTATCCCGGGTTTGTACTGACACCCGGCAAATAATGCCCGGGGATTTATTCTTTGCTTTGCGGGGAGAAAAATATGATGCACACGATTTTTTAAATCAGGCCGCTGCCGGTGGGGCGAGTGCGCTGGTGGTCAGCCGGGTTGTGGATGTGCATACCCGAGTGCCCCTGATCAAGGTGGGTGATACCCTGGCGGGCTTGCAAGCTCTAGCGGCTTACCACCGCCGGCAGTTTGCCGTGCCCGTGGTGGGCATTACGGGTAGCAGTGGCAAGACTACAACCAAAGACATGGTGGCCGCCGTACTGGAAAGCAGTTTCAAGGTTTTAAAGACCAGGGGTAATTATAACAATGAAATCGGCCTACCTCTGACCCTGTTGGAGTTCTCCCCTGAACACGGGGTTGCGGTGGTGGAGATGGCTATGCGGGGCCCCGGCGAAATAAATGCTTTGTGTCAGATAGCCCGGCCCACCTGTGCCATTATTACCAATATCGGCGTGGCCCACTTGGAGAGACTGGGCTCACCCGAGAATATAGCCCGGGCCAAGGGTGAAATACTGGATCATATTCCGGCGGATGGTTTTGCCTTACTGCCGGGAGACAGTCCCTTGGCCAGGGAGCAGGCCCGGCGCTGCCACGGCAAGGTCCTGTTTTTTGGCTTGGAGCCGGGCATGGATATTTATGCTGCAGATGTGCGCCGGGATGGGGCCGGTAACCGGTTTACAGTGGCAATGGGCGGTATCAAGCAAGAGATATCCTTGCCTTTGCCGGGCAGGCATAATGTGCAAAACGCCCTGGCTGCCTTCGGTGCAGGTATACTTCTGGGTTTGACTCCCGAACAGGCGGCTGCCGGGCTGTCCCGGGTAACCCTTTCGGGGATGCGCCTGGATATTGCGGATACCGTTATTAATGGCGGAACAATAACAATAGTAAACGATGCCTATAATGCCAACCCGGATTCGGCCTGTGCAGCCCTGCAGTCTTTGGAGGAGATTGCTGCCGGCAGCCGCAGGACAGTGGCGGTGCTGGGTGATATGCTGGAGCTGGGGTCCGGGGCGGTGGCCGGGCACCGGCGGGTAGGTACCGCTGCGGTGCGGCACCGGGTGGCGCAACTGGTCACGGTGGGCGAACTCTCCCGGGAAACGGCTGAAGGCGCGCGGCTGGCAGGCGGTACTCAGGATGGTATGGTGTGCTGTCGAAACAATGAAGAGGCATTGGCCGTGCTGCAAGAAACATTAAAGCCGGGTGATGTGGTTTTAGTTAAGGGCTCACGCGGTATGCGCATGGAGGAAATTATTAAAGGCTTATTGAAAGATTAATTGCATGGCAGAGATAAGAACCGAGCGGGGAGTAATATAAATGAGTATTGTTTTAGAACCTCATATTATACGGGCCTTTGCGATCGCCCTGGTGGTTACCCTGGCCCTGGGGCCGGTCTTTATTCCATTGCTGCGCCGGCTGAAGTTCGGCCAAAGCATCCGCAGCGACGGCCCGTCCCGGCACCTGGCCAAGGCCGGTACACCCACCATGGGCGGGGTGATATTCATAACCGGTGTGCTGGCTGCGGGGCTGGTTACAGGCGGGCATGACCGGGACGCCCTGGTGGTGCTGGGGATTACCTTTGGTTTCGGACTAATTGGTTTTATAGATGATTTCATCAAGGTGGCTTTAAAGCGGTCTTTGGGGCTGCGAGCCCGGGAAAAGCTACTGGGGCAGATTTTACTGGCGGTTCTGCTGGGAGTGCTGGCTATAACGGTGCTGGGCCGTGACACCGGCATTGTGCTGCCCTTTGGCGGCCTTATCGCCGGGCATAACGTGGTGCTGGAGCTGGGTACCTGGCTGTATGTGGCCTTTGTTGTGCTGGTGGTGGTGGGTACAACCAATGCTGTTAACCTCACCGACGGCCTGGACGGTCTGGCAGCCGGTGTTACGGTGGTGTCCGCCCTTGCTTTTGTAGTGGTGGGGATGCTGTCCGGTCACCCGGGGGTGGCCCTGGCCATGGCGGCGCTGGCCGGTGGGTGCGTGGGGTTTTTGTTCTACAACCGTTATCCCGCCCGGGTCTTTATGGGTGATACCGGGTCACTGGCCCTGGGCGGTGCCCTGGGCGCCGCGGCCGTCATTACCGGTGGTGAACTTTTCCTGCTAATTATCGGGGGTGTTTATGTGTTGGAAGCCCTTTCGGTAATATTGCAGGTGTTTTCGTTTCAAGTTTTCGGGCGGCGCATATTTCGCATGAGTCCTCTGCACCATCACTTTGAACTGGGCGGTTGGAGCGAGCAGCGGGTGGTGCGTACTTTCTGGCTGGCGTCAATAGTGTTTGCTGCGCTGGGGTTATATGGCTTTGGTGCCGGGTTTTGAGATGTTAAAAGGATTTAGTGGTTAGCGTTAAAAACATGATTACACGCTATGCTGAAGGGCACAAGGGTCTTTAAATGTTAGGCTGATATGAAAGAAGGTACTGCTTTTGAATATTAGGGATAAAAAAGTACTGGTGGTGGGGGCCGGCAGGAGCGGTACGGCGGTGGCTCGCTTCTTGTTGCGCAAAGGCGCCCGGGTGGTGCTTACGGATAACCGGGATCAGGATAAATTGGGCGCTACCCTGGATACATTACTGGAGGCCGGTTTGCGGATTGAATTGGGCAACTATCCCGCAGTGCGGGAAGACAACTTCGACCTGGTGGTGATCAGCCCCGGTGTGCCCCCCGGCGTGTCGCCGGTGGCTTCGGCCAGACAGTGTGGTATCCCGGTACTGGGCGAGTTGGAGCTGGCTTATCGTTTTGCCCGTGCTCCCGTGGTGGCCATCACGGGCACCAACGGCAAAACCACCACCACCACGCTGGTGGGTGAAATATTTAGGGCGGCTGGTCTACGCACCCTGGTGGGGGGCAATATCGGAGTGCCCCTGGTGGATGTGATAGAAGAATATGGCCCGGAGGACATGATAGTAGCCGAGGTTTCCAGTTTCCAGCTGGAAACGGCGGAACAATTCCATCCCCGGGTGGCGGTGATACTCAACATTACCCCTGATCACCTTGATCGCCACGGCACCATGGAAGGATACATCGAGGCCAAGGCCCGTATTTTTGCCCGGCAGGACCCGGGAGATTTTACCGTGCTTAACTATGATGACCCTGAAACCAGGAAGCTGGCGGAAATTACCGGTGGTAAAGTCATATTTTTCAGCCACAGGCATAATTTAAAAGAGGGCGTACTTGTCCGCGGGGATATTATTGTCGTGCGTCAAAACAATCAGGAAATTGAAATTTTACCGGCCCGTGAGGTGGCTATCCCGGGATTACATAACCTGGAAAACGCCATGGCCGCGGTGGCGGCCACATATGCGCTGGGGGTGAAGCCCGGGGTGCTGGCCCGCGTCCTGCGAACCTTTGCCGGGGTAGCCCACCGGTTGGAAACAGTGGCGCAAAAGAACGGAGTATTGTTTGTCAATGATTCTAAAGGTACCAACCCCGATGCCAGTATCAAGGCTTTACAAGCCTTTGACCGGCCCATTATACTGCTGGCGGGGGGACGTAACAAAGGTAGCGATTTTACCGAATTCGCCCGGCTAGTAAAACAAAAGGTGCGGGTGCTGGTGGTACTGGGTGAGTGTGCCGTTGAAATCGAGCAGGCCGCCCGGGCGGCGGGCTGTACCAATATATTAAAAGCACCCGGTTTCCGTGAAGCTGTACTAATGGCGCACGCTTCGGCCCGGCCCGGTGACGTGGTGCTACTGTCGCCGGCCTGCGCCAGTTGGGATATGTTCAAGAACTTTGAGGAACGGGGCGATTTATTCAGGGAAATAGTAACCGGCCTGTAGGGAGGGGTATGGTATGCGTGTGCGCCGAGGGGCACCGGATTTTGTTTTGTTTTTAACTGTACTGATACTGTTAAGTATTGGTTTGGTTATGGTGTTCAGTGCCAGCGCGTACTTTGCCGGTGATCCGGAAGGATCATACCGCGATCCCTTCCATTTTTTTAAACGGCAGCTGTTTGGTGCGGCATTGGGTATTGTTGCCATGCTGGTGATGATGAATTATGACTACCGGCGCTTAAAGCGCTGGGTGGGTCCAATGTTGATTGTGGCCTTTGTGTTGCTGCTGCTGGTGTTGATTCCGGGGATTGGTATGGAAGTGCTGGGAGCCAGGCGCTGGATAAACCTGGGCTTTATTAGCTTCCAACCTTCGGAACTGGTGAAAATATTTATTATCACCTTTACGGCCTATGGCCTGGCCCGGAAGAAAGAGCGCATTCAAAACTTGAGTACGGGCCTGATGCCCTTTTTGGCCGTGACGGGCCTGGCGGCTCTATTGATACTGGCCCAGCCTGATCTGGGTACGGCGGCTACACTGTGCGGCACCGTGTTTATCATGCTGTTCGCTGCCGGCGCCCGGGGTGGGCACCTGACGGGCCTGGCGGGTCTGGGGGCGGCTGCGGTGGCTGCCGCCATATATTTTGAACCCTACCGGATGCGAAGGTTCACTGCCTTTTTAGATCCCGAGGCCGACCCCACCGGGGCGGGTTGGAATATTATTAATTCTTTAATGTCCCTGGCCTCGGGGGGCTTGTTGGGCATGGGATTGGGCCAGGGGCGGCATTCCAAATTTTTGTTCCTGCCCGAGCGGCATACCGACTTTATTTTTGCCGCCATTGGCGAAGAATTGGGTTTCATCGGAGGCTGTCTGGTAATATTTTTGTTTATATTACTGGCGTGGAGAGGGTTTCGGGTGGCCATTACCTGCCCGGACACCTTTGGCAGTCTCCTGGCTGCCGGTTTGGTATCCGGGATAGTGCTGCAGGCCTTTGTTAATATCGGTGTGGTGACGGGATCGCTGCCCGTTACAGGTATAACCCTGCCCTTTGTCAGTTTCGGTTCTACGTCACTGATTTTTTCACTGATGGGCGTGGGCATTATATTAAACATTTCCAGGTACAGTTCCCGCAAATAAAGGGGTGAAACGTTTGCGATTTATTGTAAGCGGTGGCGGTACCGGCGGCCATATCTACCCGGCGCTGGCCATTGCCGGCGGCTTAAAACAGCGTTTCCCGGGCTGCTCAGTTATGTATATCGGTACCAACCGGGGACTCGAGGCCGATATTGTGCCCAAGGCGGGTTACCGGTTTCACGCCGTTCGGGCGGTGGGTATCAAACGCAGTCTTTCCTGGCATAACTTGAAAGTGCCCTGGGAGGCCTGGGCCGGTTACCGGGAGGCCCGGCGGCTGATCCGCGGCTTTGCTCCCCGGGCGGTGGTGGGTACCGGTGGTTATGTTTGCGGCCCGGTGCTGCTGGCCGCCGCCAGGTTGAAAATCCCCACCTTGATACATGAACAAAACGCTTTACCGGGCATTACCAACCGGATTTTGTCCCGCTTTGTGGACCGGGTGGCGGTTACCTTTGAGGATGCGCTGCCCTTTTTTCCCCGCCGGGCCCCGGTACGTCTTACCGGGCTACCGGTGCGCAGCGAAGTGCTTACCGCTGAGCGGGAATTGGCCAGGGAGCGGTTCGGGGTGCACCAGGGGGAATTACTGGTGCTTTCCTTCGGTGGCAGTCAGGGCGCCCGCACCTTGAACAGGGCAGTAGCCCGGGCAATTACGCACCTGGCGGGTATCCCGGAGGTGCGGCTTTTGCATGTTACCGGCAGCGGCCAGTACCAGCAGTTTATGGACATGCTGGCAAAGGAAGGTTTTGGACGGGACATGCCGGACAATGTTACCGTGGTACCTTATTTGTACGAAATGCCGGAAGCTCTGGCGGCGGCGGACCTGGTGGTGAGCAGGGCCGGTGCCGCCACCCTGGCTGAAATTACGGTGCGGGGTCTGCCTGCTCTGCTGGTGCCCTTTCCCTATGCTACGGGCAACCACCAGGAACATAATGCCCGGGCATTGGTGTCCCGGGGGGCGGCGGAGATGGTTGCGGATGCCGAATTCTCGGGCAGCACCCTGGTGGGTGTAATAGAAAAGCTGCTGGCTGATCGCAGCCGGCTTGAGGAAATGGCCGAGGCCAGCCGCCGGTTGGGCAAGCCCGGAGCTTTGGACGATATTATCGGTATAGTTGAGGAAATAATTTAGATAAGCCAGCAGGTTGTGCATTAAAGACCCGGTTGATGATGTTTCATAACCGGGTTGAGGTGTATGGCCCAAAACTTACTTTAACAGAGATGGACAGGCCCGGGAGTTTATATACGCTAGCTATGGCATGTAACACCTTGTTTAAACAAAGCATAATATAAGGTATCTTTCTCTCCCGACTGCCGTATATGCGCCATTCGGTGCAGGAAGGAGTTGATTAGCGGGTGCAGGATATTCCAGGCAAAATTCATTTTATAGGTATTGGCGGAGCCGGAATGAGTGGGCTGGCCAGGGTACTTTTAGATTTGGGCTTTGATGTCCGGGGATCAGATATCAATAGCACGCCGGTGACCGAGCGGCTTAAAGCGCTGGGTGCCACCATATACAGAGGGCATGCAGGGGTAAATGTGGGAGACGCTGAACTGGTGGTATATTCCACTGCCATTGGTGCTGATAATCCCGAAATGCAAGCGGCCAGAGAAAAGGGTGTGCAGGTGATCCACCGGGCGGATTTACTTGGTCTATTGATGAAGCGGCAAAAGGGTTTGGCAGTGGCCGGTGCACACGGTAAAACCACCACTTCCGCTATGCTGGCGCTGGTTTTGGAAAAGTGCCAACAGGATCCCACAATATTAATCGGAGGTGAATTGACTGATATTGGCGGTAACGCCAAATTTGGACGGGGCGCGTTCCTGGTGGCTGAGGCGGACGAAAGTGACCGGTCATTTTTAAAGCTGCAACCTTATCTGGCGGTGGTTACCAATATCGAAGATGACCACCTGGACCATTACGGATCATTAGAAGAAATAATTAATGCGTTTCGGCAATTTATCAGTAAAATACCCGCTAACGGTACGGCGGTACTGTGTATTGATGACGAACATGTAAGAGCTGTGGCCGCAGATTGTGCGGGGCAGGTAATTACATATGCCCTCGATAATCCCAATGCAGACTACACTGTGTGCGATATCAGAGTGGATGCGGGAGGCTCTACGGGAGAGGTCTACTCAAAAGGGCGGTACCTGGGAAAACTGGTGCTGGCGGTGCCCGGACGCCATAACCTGGCCAATGCACTAGCGGTGGTAGCGGTTTGCCGTAACATTGGTTTGTCCTTTGGCGAGGTAGCCCGGTGTTTACAGGGGTTTAAGGGGGCCGGCAGGCGGTACCAGTTAATTGGCCGGGAAAAGGGAATCACCGTGGTTGATGATTACGCCCACCACCCCACCGAAATTGCCGCTACGCTACGGGCGGCCCGGCAGGTGCACTCGGGACGGGTTATTGCCGTGTTTCAGCCGCACCGGTACACCAGAACCCAGTTATTGTTCAGGCGCTTCGGAGCTTGTTTTGCCGATGCCGATATGGTGATCGTAAACGATATATACAGTGCCGGGGAAAAGCCCATTGCCGGAGTATCCGCCGGGCTTATTGCAGATGCCGTGCAGGCCAGCAAAGGGGAGCGCCCGCAGCAATTGCCCTCAGGAAGCAAAACCGTTGATTACCTGACCGGGATATTAAGGGAAGGTGATCTGGTACTTACCATGGGTGCGGGTGACGTTTGGAAAACCGGTGTGGAACTGGTCAATAGATTAAAGGAGAGTAAATAGTTGATAGATTCGGTACTCCATACGGAAATACAACAAAGCATAAAAGGCCCGGTTTATCGCCAGGAACCCATGAGTAAATATACCAGCTGGCGTATCGGAGGGCCTGCGGATTTGCTTATCAAACCCCGGGATCAGGAAGATCTACGCCGGGCGCTGGTATATGCCCGGCGGTATGACCTGCCTGTTACCGTGATCGGTAATGGAACCAACCTGCTAGTTTCCGATCGGGGCATCAGGGGTATGGTGATTAAAATCGGGCCGGGGCTCGGGGATATTAATGTGCGGGGTCATATGATTTACGCCGGTGCCGGTGCGCCGCTGCCTTTGCTGGCCAGGAAGGCCATGCAGGCCGGGCTGGCCGGGTTTGAGTTCCTGGCCGGCATACCGGGTACTGTGGGCGGTGCACTGATCATGAATGCCGGTGCCAATGGTTGCGCCGTGGGAGAAAGGGTCAGGCAGGTAACGGCCTTTGATTATGCCGGTAATTGTTTGACCTTTGACGCACACCAGCTAACTTTTTCCTACCGGCACAGCTCTTTGGCCGAAAGGAATGTTATTGTGGTGGGTGTGGTGTTGGAAGGTAAGCCGGACCGGGCGGAAGAAATCAAGCAAAGGATGGAACATTACCTGGATCGGCGCAGGCAGACCCAGCCCCTGGAATATCCTAATGCCGGCAGTGTATTTAAAAACCCGCCCGGTGATTCAGCTGGCCGGCTGATTGAAATGGCGGGTTGCAAAGAAATGCGGGTGGGTAATATACAGGTCTCTCCGCGCCATGCCAATTTTATTGTCAACCTCGGTGGCGGTACCGCCGGTGAGGTGTTGGAAATAGTAAACCGGGTACAAAACATTGTGGAACAAAAATGTGGCGTAAAACTGGTAATGGAGGTGCAAAAGCTGGGGGAGTTTTAGCGGAGGTGATGTATAATTGCAAAGATTTATGATCACGGGTGGTAACCGGTTGAGCGGTGCTGTTAAAGTTAGCGGATCCAAGAATGCCACATTGCCCATAATGGCGGCCAGCCTGCTGTTGGACGGCAAGTGCACCATCAAGGGGGTGCCTCGCCTTAAGGATGTGGCGGTGATGAAGGAATTGCTGGTTTATCTCGGTGCCAGTGTGGTTTGGGAAAAGGACGTAATGCATATCGACACCCAGGGGATCGGCTATCAGGATGTTTCCGAGGAATTGATGCGCCGTATGCGGGCCTCCAATCTGGTGCTGGGGCCACTGATCAGTCGCTATAAATATGCCAGAATATCTTACCCGGGCGGCTGCAACATCGGCTCCCGGCCCATGAACCTGCATTTAAAGGGTATGCAGGCCATGGGGGTGGAGATTAAGGAAAAATTCGGCTATATTACCGCCCAGGCAAAGAGATTAAAAGGGACCGACATATACTTGGATTTACCCAGCGTGGGGGCTACGGAAAACTTGATGATGGCCGCGGTACTGGCCGAAGGAACTACGGTGATTCGCAATGCCGCCCGGGAGCCCGAGATAGTGGATTTGCAGAATTTCCTAAACTGCCTTGGGGCGCGGGTCAAGGGTGCGGGTACGGATATCATTAAAATAACCGGTGTAGATGGGTTAAACGGGGCTGAGTATACCGTAATACCGGATCGCATTGAGGCAGGTACCCATATGGTAGCGGCCGCCATTACCCAGGGAGATGTACTGGTAACCAATGTCATACCGGAACACCTGGAACCAGTCATTAATAAATTGCGGGAAGCCGGAGTATATGTGGAGGTGAACGACGACCAGGTCCGGGTGGCTGCAGATAAAAGGCCCCAGGCAGTGGATATAAAAACCATGCCCTATCCCGGGTTCCCCACTGACATGCAACCGCAATTTATGGCCCTGTTGACACTGGCCGAAGGAACCAGTGTGATTAGTGAAACCATCTTTGAGAACCGCTATAAACATGTGATGGAACTGCGCCGGATGGGTGCGGATATCCGCCTGGAGGGTCACACCGCGGTGGTCAGGGGGGTGACCAGCCTGTCAGGGGCCTGCGTAGAGGCCAGCGACTTGCGGGCCGGGGCTGCACTGGTGCTGGCCGCCATGGCCGGGGAAAACGGCACAGTGCTGGACCAGGTGGATCATATAGACCGCGGTTACGAGAGAATGGAAAATAAATACAACTCCCTGGGAGCCCGGATTATTCGAGTGCACAGTTAATGTGGACTCTTTTTTGGTTTTATGGGGGACAAGGGCGAAATTCGGGGGAAGAAACGCGGTCATATCAATGGTTGGCGGATTCACCAATATTAGTATTTACGAAGTGAATTTTTTAGCTAGCAGAATGGGAGTAGAATGGGAGCAAAAAATCTCAAAGCCCTTCTAAGACGGGTAAAAAAGGTATCAAGCTATCAAGAAATTAGAAGCATTGCACATAAAAATAACCCGGTGCTTTGCCGGGTTTATTTACGTCTTACTTAAAAAGTTTACCTAACAGCCTGCCGGTGGCTTTCCCCGCTGCCCTCCTGGCAATGCGTTTGCCTATAGTACCCTTTCTGACGGCGTTTACGTCCCCCAATAGTTTAGCCGCACCGTACAATATCTGACGTGTTTGGCTAATTGGATCTTTCTTTCGTGCCATTGTATCCCTCCTTTTAATTTTTCCTAACAGGTGGATTACAACAGTTCTAACAGTTCGTCAACGGTAAGGCCCGTTTGGTCCAGGATACTTTTCAATGTTTTGGGTTTAAGTGTCTTGTTACCGTGTACCGGCACGGTTACCAGCCTCCCACCGCCTGGTTGCTCCAGGTAGTGGTGACTACCCCGAACGTGTACCAACCTAAAGCCGGACCTGGTAAGCGCAGCCATAACATCTTTACCGGACGCACGAGGGAGGCGGGGTGTCATCATTATAGTGATACCTCAACCTCACCGTAGAATAGCTGTATATCCTTTTCGGGGAGCGGGCGTCCCTGGATTTGCAAAGCCTCCAGGTAACCTCTAATAGCCTCTTGGGCGTTCTCTAAAGCCTCCTGAATGGTATCTCCCTCAGTGATACAACCGGGTAAGGCCGGAACAGTTACAGTATAACCCCCGTCGTTTTCATCCTGCTCAAGAATGACCTTGAACTTATGCTTTCGCATTATTACCCTCCCCTTCTTCGTCGGGTATGTATTCCAGCAGATCACCAGGCTGGCAGTTGAGGGCGGCACATATACGGTCAATTACTGATACGTCAATCCTTGTTATTGAGCCGTTGTAAATAGCATACAGTGTATTTTTATTAACGCCACTAATTTCTTGTAATTTGGGCACTTTCATATTTCCATTCTCAAATAACACTCTATCCAGTTTGAATTTAATCATGTAACCACTCCCCGGCGATATATCAATATTATACAACGAATGCAGTATTAAATCAAATAATGGTTAGAAAATTTACAATGAAGTGTTGACAATAAACATTGTATTAAGTACAATGAAGTCAATACAAAATACCATAATGTGTGTAATGTAGTCCAAACTACCAGGTGGCGGGTATCGCGATGTAAACCTTTGGCGTGGATTCTGGCGGGTAGTATTGCCGTAACTGTTGGCTATATGGCCGGCATGGCAGTGTAAAAAGGGAATAAAGGAGGCGTGAGCATGGACACGGAGGTAAAAACCAACCAAGATAAACAAATACCCAAAAAAGGAAGGGATTAGATACAAGCAATTTAGTCACTACTGCCAGGGGTAAATTTTACCCTATTATAGTCAGCGAAAAAGGTACGTACATAATTATCCTCATTATTGGTAAAGTTATCTTTAGTAAATGACGGAGGTGATTTGTTATGATTAACACAAACGATAAGGCTGAACTGCAAAATTGCATTAATAATGCCAAGAACGTAATTGGCGAGATTAAAACTTTTGTAAACCGTATCAATGATCAACAGGAAAAACAAGAATTGCAGAGGCTTTCCAACAAAGCGGATGTTTTGCTGGATGAGGCCAGCCAAAGGTTTCATAAGCTTTTGTAAATCTATTGTCATGACACAAATAATGGACCCGAATCTTAAAGGGTCCTTTTTTATGCTCACCGAAATAAACTGCAATGTTAATCTAAAATATCCATCTCAAAATGAAAGTGTAACAATAGCAAACCCGCCAGCAATTTAACCAGGCATATGACCAGCCTTTTGCGTTCCACCACACCGGAGCCGACCATGGATATCAAATCCAGCAAAAACATCAATGCAAGCACCATCCCTGCCAAAGCGCAGGCCAGGGAAATGGCTATTTCCATAATATATCACCTCTGTTAATTATACGAATTTGACGGTAGGAAAATGCCAGGTTCTGGTGGGAAAACCCTGCTTTTTGTAACGTCCTGGTTCTAACACTTGGGCGGTTTATAATATGATGATGTCCTGGCTGGGGAGAGGTTGTATTACGGTACTAAAAGGGAAGCCCCTACCCTGTGTAGAAATCCTATGGGTAATGCCTAAACAAAGGAGATAGTATAATGGACATGGCTATTGGTGACAAAATAGTAAAATTTATAACAAATTCGGTGCTGCAAGCCCGGACCGTGACCCGCTACCGGGAGCCGCTGGTGGGTTTTGCCTCGGCCAATGACCACTTGTTTACCCAAATCAAGCAGGTGATCGGTCCTCATCATTTGCATCCCCGGGAAATGCTGCCCGGAGCCAAAACTGTAGTGGCTTTTTTTATTCCCTTTGCGGAGGATGTGGTAAAGGCCAACAGGCGGGATAAGGAAAAGATAGCCCGGGAATGGGCCGTGGCGTATATAGAAACCAACCGGTTAATCAGCGAAATTTGCCAGGAGCTTACCGGGGTGCTGCGGGAGGAAGGAATTGAAGCGGTGGCGGAAAAACCTACCCATAACTTCAACGAACAAGATCTGACCGCGGGCTGGTCTCATAAGAGCGTTGCCTTTGTTGCCGGTTTAGGTACCTTCGGTCTAAACCGCATGTTAATCACTGCTTCGGGCTGCGCCGGCCGTCTGGGCACACTGGTAATTTCCGCCGGGGTTCCCCCAACACCCCGGCCTACAGAAGAATTATGCCATTATCACCGTGATGGGAAATGCCTGTATTGTGTTCAAAACTGCCCTACCGGTGCGTTGCAGGTACAGCAATTGGATAAGCAAAGGTGCTATAAACAGCTGCTGGAGGTGGACAGTCTGTTTAGCGATTTGGGTCTATGTGATGTTTGTGGTAAGTGCGCCATGGGACCCTGCGCCATGAACGCCGGGTAACCGGAGAAATAGCGGTTGAGGCAAAACAGAGGAAGGAAGCCACTATGGCTTCCCCCTCCTGAACTCTCATTTACTTAAATTTATAGGGCTTGTGCTGTATCAGGTCAATGGTGCCTAAAATGACATGCGCCAGTCCAAAGCCCGTTATACCCCAGCCGACCGTAGGGTTTACATTGCGCAAAGCCAGTCCGGTGGTGGTTACTGCTGCGCCGAGAACAGTGGGTATTAAACCTTCCCGTGCCACTGTCATCCCCCCCGTTGGGTTATTGAGAGTTCAGCCTTATTATTTGGTTATGACAAATCTTTATACCTGTCAATTACGTGAAAACAACCCCGGCAAAACGGCCGGGGTTTTTTAGGGTCATGATTAACTTAACCTCATTTGGCAGGAGTCGGGATCCTCACCGGATTCACATACGTAAATAATGCCACTGGCGTCCGCGGCCACCTGTTTGCCGGGATTTTGGCTTTGGGCCATCTCCAGTGCTTCATCTAAACTATTGGCGGTAATTTCGTTACATTCTTTGCCGGGTCCCCGCACGGTGTATTTGTCCATTTATTATCACCTCCATTAAGATTTTGTCCAGGGAGGGAATATAAATTACATGTTTATTAAAACCGGGGCGGGCACGTTGATAAAGGGTCAATAAAAATGCTGCACTGTGCTTTAGTTGTTAACATCCATGGTGATAGGATACCTTATAACATAATAAATTTTTAAATAATGTATTTTGCAGGAAAAATATAGAAAAGAAAAGGTATTTGGATTATAATAACACAGGGAGGTAATAGTTTTGAAAAGTGCACATTTACCCACTCGCCGGGAAATTCCCGACCGGTATAAATGGAGGCTGGAGGATATTTACCCCGGTGACGATGCTGTGGAGCGGGACTTTCAGCAAACGCTGGAACTGGCTGCCCGGGTGGAGTCTTACCAAGGCAAACTGGGCACATCGGCTCGTGTGTTGTTGGAGGCCTTTCAACTACAGGAGCAGTTGGATATGCTTAATGAAAAAATATATACCTATGCCCGCATGAGAAGGGATGAAGATAACACCAACCCAGTTTACCAGGCTTTGTCCGACCGGGCCGAAAGCCTGAATGCCCGGGTCCAGGCTGCGGTGTCATTTTTTGTACCCGAAATTCTGGCTCTGCCCGGCCAAACCCTGAAAAAATTCCTGCAAGAGGAACCCGGTTTGGCCCTGTACCGGTTTATGCTGGAGGAATTGGTGCGACAAAAACCCCACACCCTATCCGCTTCGGAAGAGCAGATAATGGCCCGGGCCCAGGAAGTAACCCAGGCGGCTGCCAATATATTCAGAATGATTAACAATGCCGACTTTACCTTTGACCCGGTAAAAGATGAGCGGGGTCGCGAGGTGGAACTCACCCACGGCCGCTACTTGCAGTTTATGGAAAGCAGGGACCGCCGGGTGCGCCGGGATGCCTTTACCTCTTTGTACAGAACTTACCGCCGGTTTCAGAATACCCTGGCGGCCACGCTGGGTGCCAGCGTAAAAAAAGATGTGTTTTACGCCCGGGTGCGCAAATACCCTTCCGCCCTTGAAGCGGCTCTTTTTGCGGATAATATACCCGTGCAGGTTTATGATAATTTAATCCGGACGGTGCGCGGCAACCTGGAGCCATTTTACCGCTACATGAGACTGCGCAAGAAGCTTTTGGGAATTGATGAGCTGCACATGTACGATATTTACACCCCCGTGGTTAAAGACGTAGAATGGACCATTCCCTACCCGGAGGCGGTGGAGATGGTGCGGGAAGGGCTGGCCCCGCTGGGCAAGGATTACGTAGAAACAATGACCGGGGGTATCGGCGCGGGCTGGGTGGATGTTTACGAAAACAAGGGTAAAACAAGCGGTGCCTATTCCTGGGGCCCCTATGGCACACATCCTTATGTGCTGCTTAACTACCAGGATAACCTGAACAATGTATTTACCCTGGCCCATGAAATGGGACATGCCATGCATTCTTACTATTCCTTTAAGTCACAGCCTTATGTATATGCCCATTATAAAATATTTACCGCCGAGGTGGCCTCTACGGTCAATGAGTCTTTGTTGATGCAGTATTTGCTGCAGACGGTTAAGGAGCGGGAAAAGAAAATTTATCTGCTTAATCACTATCTGGAACAATTCCGGGGCACCGTGTACAGGCAGACTATGTTTGCCGAGTTTGAAAAGATTATTCACGAACAGGTGGAAGCGGGGGAAGCTTTAACTCCTGAACTGCTTTGCACTATATACCACCAACTGAACGTCGATTACTACGGGCCGGAGGTGGTGGTGGACAGAGATATAGACATGGAATGGGCACGTATACCACATTTCTATACCGCTTTTTACGTATATAAATATGCCACCGGTTTTTCGGCAGCCACTGCCCTGACGCGCCGTATCAGCAGCGAAGGCAGTGGCGCCGTGGAACGCTACATTGATTTTTTAAGCCGGGGTGGTTCCGATTATCCCCTGCAGCTGTTAAATTCCGCCGGTGTGGATATGACCAGTCCCCGGCCGGTGCAGGAATGTCTTGATGTGTTTGCCCGGTTGGTGGGGGAATTGGAGAGCATGGCCTTGGGGGTGCCGGGCGCCTGTGAATTGTAGGAAATGCAAGCACTTTTATGTAACCTGGGATGTCAGATTCCCCTATGGTTGCAAAATTTATGGGATCAAGGGCAGGTACAATCCCTCCAATGAGGTTTTGAGGGCTACGGGAAAGAAGTGTCTTTGTTTCGAAGAGAAAGAAGTAAGAAAGTAGCTGGTGAATTTGGCGGTTTTCGGTTACCGGGAACCGTTTTCTTGTAAAAGCCAGGTTTATGGCAGTTTTATTTGGACAAGTTTGTCATGGTGTTCTATAATTTAAAGAATTAATCGATTAGCGGGTTAGACCAGTTTAACTTGGGGTTAGCGGATGCTGTTAGGAAGGGAAGACGGTATGTCAGGCACAGTGCGTATAGTGCGAAAAAAGAAAAAGTTTATCTTTTGGCAGAGTTTTTTTTTTATTTTCGTTGCCCTGATGGCAGGCTATGTTTTGCTGCAGTCACCCATTTTTTCAATAACTAAAATTACCGTACAGGGAAATAATAATATGACCGCCGGGGAGATCGTGCGGGTGTCCGGTATAGTAACCGGGATGAATATTTTTAAAGCCGATTTGCAAACTGCTTCCACCAAGGTAAAGGCTCTGCCCATGGTCAAAGAAGTAAACATCACCAGAGATTTCCCCGATACCATATCCATTGATGTTATCGAACGGGAGCCTGTGGTACTGGTGGTGGTGGACGAGCATTTTGTGGAACTGGATGCCGAAGGCTATTTCCTGCGCACCGGCAGCGCTGCAGCCACCGGACTGCCCGTGGTTACCGGTATACAGGTGCAGTCCGCCGGCCCGGGTAAAAAAGTTACCGGCAAGGGATTGGATGTTGCCTTGAAAGTGGTGCAGGAATTGACCGAACAACTACGTAATAACCTGTCCGAGGTGAGTGTCAATAACGTAGGATTGGTAACGCTGTACACCCTGGATGGTATAGAATGCCGGTTGGGTATGCCGGAAAACGTGAATGTAAAAGGAGATTATTTTTTGCAGGTAATAGAGGAATTGCAGGAGGGAAATAAGAATATTGAGTATGTGGATTTCTCCATTGTCAACTCGCCGGTTGTAAAATACAGGGATTAACGGGTAAGCTTATTGGGGGAACTGGCATGAAAATAAAGTCATACTACTGGATACTGCTGCTGTTTGGTGTGGTCACGGGGTTTATACTGGCAGTGCAGTTTCGGGTCACCCAGGATATTGCCGAGAATGCGCCGATGGATCTGGACAGGTCCCTGGCACTGGCTGAAGAGTTGGACAAGGCCCGCCAATCCAGAAATCAACTGCAGGCCAGGGTTGATGAACTACGCAATCAGCTTGATGACGCGGCAACCGACCCGGAATTATCCAAATTGAAAAAGGACTTGGAGGAGGCCCGCCAGAAGGCCGGCATGAAAGAGGTGCAGGGAGCCGGTGTGGAAGTGACCCTTAATGATAGCAGCAAAGAGCTGCAGCCCGGGGAAAATCCCAACTTTTACGTGCTGCATGACGGGGATGTGCTACGGGTCTTAAATGAACTGAAAGCAGCCGGAGCCCAGGCTATTTCCCTGAACGGGCAGAGAATAATCACCACCACCGAAATACGCTGTATCGGGCCCTCAATTTTAGTGAACAAAAACCAGCGTCTCAGCCCACCCTTTGTTATTTCCGCGGTGGGTAGTCCGGAAACGTTGTCCAGTGCTTTAAAAATGAAAAACGGAGTAATTGATTATCTGCAGTTCTGGGGTATTCAGGTGGATGTAAAAAAGGTGGACAAGTTGACTATCCCCGCCTATACTGGTAGTCTTGTATTCGATTATGCCAAACCCAAGACGTGATACGGGAGGTGGTTGGTGGTGCCCCAAAAAACAGGTATGTATGCCTCCATTATGCTGGTTGCCGCGGTGCTGGGTCTAATGCTGACTATGCAGTTTCGCGTGACCAACAGCGCCACCAATGGCATATCCATTGACCGGGCCCAGGAACTGAATGCGGAATTAAAGCATATTAACGAAGAGAAAGAAAGCCTGTCCAAAGAGATAAGTGACCTGACTTTCAAACTAAACCAGATCAATCAAGGTCAGGCCGAGGCTAAAAATGCCCTGCAAAGTGAATTGAACAAAGTGCGAATGAACGCGGGGTTGGTTACGGTTAGCGGCCCCGGTATTGAACTGGTGCTGGATAAACCTGATACTGACACAGAGAATTCTCAAATACCGCCTGAGTTGATGATTATTCGGGATGAGGATTTGTTAAGCGCGGTAAACGAGTTGTGGGGCGCTGGAGCGGAAGCAATATCCATTAACGGGGAGCGTATTATCGCCACCACTGAGATCAGGCTGGCCGGTTCCTTTATTAATATTAACCTTAACCGGGTGATACCTCCGTATCAAATACTGGCTATTGGTAACCCGGACATTCTGATGGACAGCCTGGAATTACCCGGTGGATTAAAGGAATACTGGCGGGATTTGGGTATAAAGGTAACCGTGGAAAAACACGATGATTTAACTTTGCCGGCCTACGGGAAGTGAAAACCATGCCGGTGGAACGGTGGGTGACTTGAATCATGAGGATTGGCATCCTGCTAGCTGTGGTAGGTCTGGGGATTGGTACTTTAATTGGTTTGTACATCCCGGTGGTTATACCGCAGAATTATGCCAAGTATATGTCCATTGCTGCTTTGGCGGCGTTGGACTCGGTTTTCGGCGGTATCAGGGCTGCTTTTGAAGATAAATTTGATCAGGATATATTTGTCACCGGCTTCTTCAGTAACGCCCTCTTGGCCGCAGGACTGACGTATATCGGCGACCGGTTGGGTATTGACCTTTATCTGGCTGCGGTGGTGGCCTTTGGTGTCAGGCTGTTTCAAAATTTGGCCATTATTCGCCGTCATATTTTAAAAAATTAAATTAGCAAATAAAAAAAGGAAATTATTACTGTACGTTGAAGTTTACAATATAAGTAAAGATAGGGAGGTAGGCCTGCTTGGCCGGCACAGCACAAAAAGATGTGGTGGTAGGTCTGGATATTGGCACATCCGGTATAGCCGTGGCCGTGCTGAAATGCGGTTGCGGGGCCAAACAGGAACCTTTGGGCTTTGGTTATTGTCCATCAATAGGCGTGAAAAACGGTCAGGCGGTGGATATACACGATGCCGCTGCGGCCATAAAAAAAGCCGTGTCCGATGCCCGGGCTGCCGCAGGGGTACCCTTTGACTCCGTTAATATAGGTATTGACGGCCCGGAATTGGTGGTCAGGCACGGCAGGGAGAAACAAGTCATGGCCAGGCGGCGGGCGGTGGACCGGCAAGATTTACAAAATCTGCAGCACAAATTCAGTCAAGCTGTTTTGCCTGCGGATTGGGCAATTGTTCAATTGGTTAATGCCGACTTCCGTATTGATGGTAAACATACTGCCAGGCCTTTGGGCTGCAGGGGAAGGGAACTGGAAATGGAGGCTACAGCCCTGGCTGTTCCGGGAAGTAATTTGGAAACGACCATGCTTTGCCTGCACAACGCAGGTTTGCAGGCGGTGCAAAGCAAGGTTGGCTCGCTGGCAACAGCCCGGGCGGTGCTGGCGGCTGTGGAAGGACAAGTGGGTGTGGTATGTGTGGATATGGGGGCCGGCATGACCAGGGCGATTTTTATCAATCATGGCACGCTGCGTTATATAAGCGTATTTCCGGTGGGGGCGGGACATATTACCGCCGACCTGGCAGTGGGCCTGCATACCACACTGGAGACCGCTGAAAAGATAAAAATTACTTACGGGCTGGGCTCAATCGACGAAGAGGTTCGTGTTCCGAATATATCCGGGACGGGTTGTAACGTTGTCTCAGGTAAACTGGTACATAGAATTATCAGGTCGAGAATTGAAGAAATACTTGAGTTTGTGAAACAATTCTTAGAACATCTGGAACTGGGGGCTTCCCTGCCCGGGGGTATTGTTATTACAGGGGGGGGCGCCCGGCTGCGCGGTTTGTTGAAGATGGCACGGGACTACTGGGAAATGCCTGTGCGCAGGGGTTGTAATACGTTGCTGGTGGAAAGCGTGCCTGAAGAGGAAGCTTACCGGTATAACACTGCCGTTGGACTGGCTCTCCGGGAACCCGGGCAGGGACAGGTACCCTGCGGGGTGAAGCGAATGACGGAGGGGGGTTTGGTGGGTCGTATCAAAAGTTGGCTTCGCTGATAGATACATAGCTTTACGAAAATTACTGACCCCCTAGGAGGAGGATTCTTTTATGCTGGATTTTGAACTTGACCTGGATCAATTTGCGAATATCAAGGTAATAGGGGTGGGCGGTGGCGGCAACAATGCCGTTAACCGGATGATTGGCGCCGGGTTAAAGGGTGTGGAATTTATATCGGTTAATACCGATGCCCAGGCGTTGCAAATGGCTTTGGCCAGTGGCAAAATACAAATTGGGGCTAAGCTGACCAAAGGACTGGGGGCCGGAGCAAACCCGGACATTGGCCAAAAAGCCGCAGAAGAAAGCAGGGACGATATTGAACAAGCCCTTCGAGGTGCCGATATGGTCTTTGTAACAGCTGGTATGGGCGGTGGTACTGGTACCGGTGCAGCGCCGGTGGTGGCCGAAATCGCCAAGGAAATGGGTGCCCTGACCGTGGGTGTGGTAACAAAACCCTTTACCTTTGAAGGCAGGAAGCGCATGCTACAGGCCGAGCAGGGTATCCAAAATCTCAAGGAGAAGGTGGATACATTAATCACCATCCCCAATGACCGGCTGTTGCAGGTGGTGGAGAAAAATACTTCCATTGTGGAGGCGTTCCGCATTGCCGATGATGTGCTGAGACAGGGCGTTCAGGGCATTTCCGACTTGATTGCCGTCCCCGGTTTAATTAACCTTGACTTTGCTGATGTAAAAACCATTATGAAAGATACCGGTTCAGCCCTTATGGGTATCGGGCATTCCAGTGGTGATAACCGGGCCGTTGAATCAGCCAGGGCGGCTATTTCAAGCCCGCTTCTGGAAACTTCCATCGAGGGTGCCCGGGGGGTGCTGTTGAATATTACCGGCGGCACGTCACTGGGACTGTTTGAGGTGAATGAGGCGGCGGAAATAATTGCCCAGGCGGCCGACCCCGAGGCCAATATTATCTTCGGGGCGGTGGTGGATGAACGGATGGAGGATGAGGTGCGGGTTACTGTGATAGCCACGGGCTTTGATCAAAGACTTTACACCACGCAAAAGCAAAAGCTCAGCGATGAAAAGAGTGAGCCCAAATCTTTCGCCACCCATGACGATTTGGATATCCCAGCCTTTTTACGTAGGAGATAATGTCGAAGGGAAATGCTTTGTATGTGACATTTAATAACAAATTTTACCAGCCGCGGCGTGTATAATAAAAAACAGCCGGGGCTTTTTTTATGGCCCGGGTTATTCATAAACACAATGTACGGGCCATATTTATCTAATAGAGGCTTTGTGCCTCGCTTTGTTGGGGGGAACCAATGCCGGCTTATGTAGTTTATGTCGACCAGGTATTTATTGGCAGCCTGGTGATGAATATGATGATCCTCTGGGCCACGGCCAGACTGGGGAAAATCGCCTACAAAAGGTGGCGTTTAGTGGCCGGCGGGGCGGTGGGTGCCCTGTATTCTTTATTCTTGTTTATCCCTGCGCTGGAAGGGTATTTAGGGCCCGGATATAAACTAATGGTGTCTTTATTGATGGTGGCAGTGGTTTTTTTGCCCAGTCCGCCCAAAAAAGTGCTGGTGTTACTGGCCTATTTTTATATCAGCACCTTTGCGTTAGGCGGAACGGTGCTGGGAATTATAACCTTTTTACAGAAAAACACCTTTGACGGCCGGTTGGCCGGCATTATGCAAGCCGTGGATGCCTTTCTGTGGTATGGTGTATTGCTGGCCCTGGTCATTTACTGGATTTTGGGGCGGGTAATGCCGGTGGCACTGCGCAAGCGGTTAACGCTGCCGCTATTGCGGGCCGACTTGACGGTATCCCTGGCGGGGCGGAAGGTGACACTGAGCGCCCTTTGGGATACCGGTAATAGCCTCAGCGACCCGCTCACCGGCTTCCCGGTGATTATCGCCGAGTATGCGGCGATTAAAGATATATTACCTGAAAAGGTATGCTTGGCGGTGGAGTCCTGTGGGCGGGATGATGGTGCGGCAGTACTTGCCGCGCTGGGAGAAAACATCCGCCCGGGCAATTTTCGTATTATCCCCTACCGTTCGGTGGGGCGGGAAAATGGTTGGCTACTTGGTTTCCGTCCAGATGAAGTGGAACTCAAGTACGGTGGTAATATTATCAAAGTCAGCGATGTGGTGGTTGCTCTTTACCAAGATGGCCTGCAGGATGATACCTCGTGCCGGGCGTTATTGCCCACCGGTTTGTTTTAATTTTGAAAATTTATTCGGAGGGAGAGTGTTTGATGCTGCTGGGGAAAATAAGATTATTTCTGCGCATAACATTGTATAAAATATTATTGCGGTTGGGTTTGAAGTCGGAAGTCTATTACGTGGGCAGCAGCGAAGCTCTACCACCGCCGCTGACCACCGATGAAGAATCTTACCTGATCGATAAACTGGAAGCCGGGGATGGAGCCGTGCGCAGTGTACTGATTGAAAGAAACCTGCGCCTGGTGGTATATATAGCCCGCAAGTTTGAAAACACCGGGGTAGGTATCGAAGATTTGGTTTCCATCGGTACCATTGGTTTGATCAAGGCTGTAAACACCTTTGATCCCGCTAAGAAAATCAAGCTGGCCACTTATGCTTCCCGGTGTATTGAGAACGAAATATTAATGTACTTGCGCCGGAATAATAAAACCAGAACAGAAGTCTCCTTTGACGAGCCGTTGAATATTGATTGGGATGGCAATGAATTACTTTTATCCGATGTGCTGGGTACGGAAAATGACATTATTCACAAGTATATAGAGGAAGAGGTGGATCGCAAATTACTGCACCTGGCCCTGCAGAAATTAAACGGCCGGGAGAGAGGGATAATGGAATTGCGATTTGGCCTTAAGAGCGGCAAAGAAAAAACCCAGAAGGAAGTGGCGGATATGATGGGGATTTCCCAATCCTATATCTCCAGGTTGGAAAAAAGAATCATCAAAAGATTAAAGAAGGAAATCAACCGCATGGAATAGGCGGGCGACCATCATGTATAAATCACCAATCCCGAGGTAATAATGAAATTGAGCTCAGCAGCATAAGTCATGGGAAAGGGTGGTTTGTCCATGCTGGTCAATAAAGTTGAGATTTGCGGCGTAAACACATCCAAACTCCCGGTACTGTCCAGTGCCAAGATGAAAGAATTGTTTATTGCACTGCAAAACGGCTATTACCCGGCCCGCGACCAGTTGATCAATGGCAACTTGCGGCTGGTGCTCAGTGTGATTCAACGATTCACCAACCGGGGTGAATATGTGGATGATCTGTTCCAGGTGGGCTGCATTGGTTTGATGAAAGCCATCGATAACTTTGACCTCTCCCAAAATGTTAAATTTTCCACCTATGCAGTACCGATGATCATCGGTGAAATTAGAAGATATTTAAGGGACAACAATCCCATCCGGGTGAGCCGTTCCCTGCGGGATGTGGCTTACAAGGCACTTCAGGTACGTGATTCCCTGGTCAACAAACATTCCCGGGAACCGTCCATCAATGAAATTGCCAGTGAGATGAAGATGCCCCGGGAGGAAGTTGTTTTTGCCCTGGACGCCATTCAAGAACCCATTTCTTTATTCGAACCCATCTTTCATGACGGCGGAGACCCCATCTTTGTTATGGACCAAATCAGTGACGAAAAAAATTTGGATTTAACCTGGCTGGAGGGTATTGCCATCAGGGATGCGCTGCGCAAACTTAGTGATCGTGAAAAATTGATTCTAACCTTGAGGTTTTACGAAGGCAAAACTCAAATGGAGGTAGCCGAGGAAATCGGTATTTCCCAGGCCCAGGTTTCGCGCCTGGAAAAGGCTGCACTGCACCATATGCGCAAACATGTGTGAAACCAAGGCGGTTAACCTGAAGGGGAGTTTGGCTTGCTTAAAAAATCATTCTGGTGCGTTTTTGCCATAGTCGTCCTTATGGCGGTGCCGGTATACGGTTCCGTGCCTGATGAGGATGCGGTGTATGCTTATAACCGGCATAATTTATTCTACGCCGGGGATTATTGGGGTTCAGATTGATCCGGCACCCTCATATACATACCTATGGGGGTGTTTTTTTATATGGTTAAAATCTCCGATTTACGCGCGCGGGAAGTGATCAATATAGCGGACGGGCGCCGTCTCGGTCCCATAAAGGATATAGATATCAATTTGGAGGAAGGACGCATCAATGCCATTATCCTGCCCGGGCACGGCGGTGGTGCTGGAAGGTTCATGGGCTTTATCGGTCGTGAAGAGGAATTGGTGGTGCCCTGGCAAAAAATAAAAAAAATTGGCGTTGATGTGATTTTGGTGGACCTGTCCTTTAGCTTACCCGGTGCCGAAATGCACGGTGGCATAAAAAATAAGTGGTAATTTTTGTTTTTGCCCGGCTAAAAGCTTTGTCCAAAATTTATGGATTCCTGAAATATTAAGTTTTTACCATAGCAAGGGTTAGCAAAATGGACCAAATAAGGTTTGAAGTGCCGTTATCCTTTTTCCCTTTGGAAACAAAGTTTAGTATAATTAAGGGGATCATAATACTATATATATTGTTTGGTTGACATTATACAGGGGGTGAAACAAATGCGATGCCCCTATTGCGGCACTTCTGAAAGCCGGGTGTTGGATTCCCGGCCTGCGGAGGAAGGTAATGCGGTGCGCAGGCGCAGGGAATGTGCCCGGTGCAGTAAGCGGTTTACCACTTACGAGCGGGTGGACGAGCTGCCGCTGATGGTGGTAAAAAAAGATGGCCGGCGGGAATTCTTTAGCCGGCAAAAGCTGCTGGCCGGGCTGATCACGGCCTGTCAAAAACGCCCCATATCCACCGGCCGGTTGGAGCAAATGGCCGGTGAAATTGAACGGGACTTAAAAAGCACCATGGAAAGGGAAGTGCCCAGCAGTGATATCGGCGAACAAGTTATGGTCCGGTTGCGGGATTTGGATGAGGTGGCTTATGTACGCTTTGTTTCGGTGTACCGTGAATTCAAAGATGTGCAGGGTTTTATGCGGGAAATCGAGCAACTGATTAAAAAGAAAAATTAGCAGTGTAATAGCGAGTTTTGAGGAGGCTAACTAATTGTTCAAGGTAATCAGGAAACGGGACGGGCGTGAAGTGCCCTTTGATGACGCCAAAATTACCGACGCTATTTTTAAAGCGGCCCGGGCAGTGGGTGGAGAAGACCGGCAAACTGCCATGGAACTCACCATTGATGTGCTGAAAATGTTAAAGAAGAAATATAACGGCACTACTTTCGGCGTGGAGGATGTGCAGGACGTGGTGGAAAAGGTGCTCATTGAAGCAGGCCACGCCAGAACAGCCAAGGCATATATACTTTACCGGGACAAGCGTACGCGTATCAGGGACGCCAAAAGCGATTTAATGGATGTGGTGGAGGAGATACTGGAGGAGACCAGCAAGGAAAATGCTAACATAAGCAATTCTCCTTCAGCTAAAATGCTTCAAATAGCCAGCGCGGCCAGCAAGAAATATTACCTCACCCGGCTGATTCCCGAAGAATTTTCCCAGGCCCACCAGAGGGGCGACATTCATATCCACGATCTGGATTTTTACGGCAAGACCCTCACCTGCGTGCAAATCCCACTGGGGCGGCTTTTAGCCGAGGGGTTTGACAACGGGCACGGTTATATCCGCCCGCCCAAGCGGCCCAACTCGGCCACGGCGCTGGCGGCCATTATTTTGCAGAGTTCCCAGAACGACATGCACGGCGGGCAATCCTTTGCTTTTT
This sequence comes from Desulfallas thermosapovorans DSM 6562, assembly GCF_008124625.1. NCBI lineage: Bacteria > Bacillati > Bacillota > Clostridia > Eubacteriales > Desulfallaceae > Desulfallas > Desulfallas thermosapovorans. The sequence goes on along the minus strand of NZ_VNHM01000006.1, from coordinate 20,977 downwards.
TTGATAGAGATATTGCCCCTTATGTGGAAAATGCCAGCGACGATGAAACCTACCAGGCCATGGAAGCACTGGTGTATAATCTTAACTCCATGCACAGCCGGGCCGGGGCGCAGGTTCCATTTTCATCCATAAATGTGGGCACCGAGACTTCCGAGGCGGCTCGCAAGGTAACCAGAAATCTGATTCTAGCCTATGAAGCCGGGCTGGGCCGGGGGGAGAATCCCATATTCCCCAATATCATATTCCGGGTTCAGGAGGGGGTTAACTTTAACCCCGGTGATCCCAACTATGATTTGTTCAAGCTGGCTCTGCGGGTGGCGGCCAAGCGCCTCAACCCCACCTTCAGTTTTATGGACTCCAGCTTCAACAAAGAATGGGGCGATCAGGTAAGTTATATGGGCTGCCGCACCAGGGTGATGGCCAATCGCCGGGGACCGGCGGTTACTGACGGGCGGGGTAACCTCTCATTTACCACCATTAACCTGCCCCGGGTGGCTATCCAGGCCGAGCGAGATATGGATAAATTTTTCCGCGATTTGGACAGGCTGGTGAACCTGGCCATTCGCCAGCTGTACCACCGTTTTGAAGTGCAGGCCAAATTAAAGGTTAAGGATATGCCCTTTGTGATGGGACAGGGGCTTTACTTGAATTCCCAGGGACTGAAGGATTGTGACCCCATTCGGGATGCCATTGTTAATGGTACTTTATCAGTTGGTTTTATTGGTTTGGCCGAGACGCTGACCGCTTTGACGGGCAGGCACCATGGCGAGGACAAGGAATCCCAGAAGTTGGGCGAGCAAATTGTGGCCCACTTGCGGCGCCGTATTGACGAGGCTTGCGAAGAATATGATCTCAACTTCACGCTGCTGGCCACCCCCGCGGAAGGCCTGAGCGGCCGGTTTATTGCCATGGATCGTAAAGATTACGGTATTATTCCGGGGGTGACCAATAAGGAGTATTACACCAACTCTTTTCATATACCAGTCAGTTTCCCCATTTCCAGTTTCGATAAAATCAGCCTGGAAGGGGTTTACCACAAATATTGCAATGCCGGGCACATCAGTTATGTGGAAATGGCCTCTCCGCCGGTGCATAACCCCGAGGCGATGGAAACTATTATTAGACACATGAAGGAAAGCGACATGGGTTATGCCGCAGTGAATTTTCCGGTGGACTTTTGCACGGGCTGCAACACTATCGGGGTAATTAACGAGGATGCTTGTCCCCGCTGCGGGTCCACAGCCATTCGGCGGGTGCGCCGTATTACAGGCTACCTCAGTACTGTGGACCGGTTCAATGACAGTAAGGTAGCCGAACTGCGCGACCGCATCGTACACAATTTTTAACCCTGCAAATGTGTTAATACAATGGAAGGGTGTTGGCCTTTGCATACAATCAGGATATCCGGTATTATCAAAGAAAGTGTGGTGGACGGGCCTGGTTTTCGCCTGGTGATATTCACCCAGGGCTGCCCCCGGCATTGCCCGGGATGCCATAATCCCGATTTGATACCGGCCAGGGGCGGGCGGGAAATGACTCCGGACGAAGTATTGCAGTTGATCAGGCAAAATATTACGCCGCTGACCGGGGGCATCACCTTCAGCGGCGGCGACCCCCTGATGCAAGCCCGGGCGCTGGCCGAAATACTGCAACTGCTGCGCAAAGAATACCCACTGCTCAGTATCTGGGTATATACCGGATATGTTTTTGAGGAAATAAAAGACTGGCCGGTGCTGCGGTATATTGATGTTCTGGTGGACGGTCCTTATGAGGAAAGCAAGCGGGACATATCTTTAGCCTTCAGGGGTTCATCAAACCAGCGGCTCATTGATGTACCGGCGTCCCTGAACGGTGAAGTGCAATGCCTGGCCGTACCATAATATAAAAACCTTTATTAACCAATATTATCCGGTTAAGTTGGTGGCACTTTCCCTCCCTTCGGCACATAAAATGTGTAGAAACCTGTGATCGAAAGGAGGGAAAATTAATGACTTATACCGTACAACCCGGTGATACGCTGGCATCCATTGCCTATTTGCACGGCACCACCGTGGAAAGGTTGGTTGAGCTTAATAACATACCCGATCCCGATTATCTCCCGGTGGGGCGGAGAATTGAAATCCCCGCTGGCGACAATCTTTTTCGCCAGCAGGTTGATACGGGGGTAACAATAAGGACCCCGTCTGCCAGTAGAATTGTAAGCGGCCTGCGCTATACCATCAGCACTGATCGTGTCCGCTACCAGCGCGGGGACCGGGTGCGTATAACCTTTACCAAGTGCAATGTTTCCGGCCGGGTCATCAGGCTGCGTTATAATACGGGCCAGCGCTTTGATTTCGTAGCCCTGCGCGGTGGCCGGGAGGTTTGGCGCTGGTCGGACGACCAGTTTTTCACCCAGGCCGCCGGTACGGAGGTGCTGCGGCCCGGGGAGTGCCGTACTTACAGGGCCACCTGGGATTTGCGCAACAGGCAGGGTAATTTTGTGGCCCTGGATACCTATACTATCAGGGCTTTCAACGTAGCTCGCACCTTAAGCGGCCAGTTCGTCCAAACCAATATCCAGGTGGTGCGCGCAGGGGGGCAACCGGTACCGCCCCAGCAACCATGTCCAAGGACAAACATGCTGTTGGACCCCGGTATCGAAAGGTGGCTGGACAGAAATACCCCGGTTATCTGGTCGGGTAACAATGTGGTACGTACCACATCTGCCCATTCCGGCAATTATGCCGCAGAGCTGGGCAGGGACCCAGACCGCCAGGCGGTGCTGTCCCAGAGTGTGAATGCCGAACCCAACCGTATTTACCAGATAACCTTCTGGGCTATGGAGAATGTGCGACCCGGGCGGACAGCCAATTTCGTACTGGAAGCGGAAATATTTATATATGACAGTGCCGGCCGGTTGATCGGCCGGGTGGATCCCGCCTACAACCCCGGCAGCTTGCCCAATAACACTTACCAGCAATTCACTTTTACTTCCGGGGTGCTGCCGGCACGTACTGACCGTGCGGAACTGCGCTTTGTATTCCGGCCCCGTACCGGTAACGACAACACGGTGGTAATTGATGATGTGACAATGACCTGTGTGCGTTAAGTAGAAGTATAATGGGGGAAGATAAAAGGCAGCCTGTGTTTAATCCGGCTGCCTTTAAAAATGCACCTTTATATCACGCTGGCGGTAACCCGTTGTCCGGGGCTTGGCTCCTTAGTGCCCGCAGGAACTGCAATTGGAGGAACTGCAGGTGCTGCATCCACCGCCACCGCCTCCGCCGGTTACCGGATCGCCGGATCCTTTCTTGCAGAAGCCTGACATAACCCTTTGGGGGGCCGGGGCCGAGCAGGCGGGACACTGTATGTTGGCGCCGCTTTCGCCCATAGAACATAACTTCTCAAAACGGTGTCCGCATTTATGGCAACGGAATTCGTAAATTGGCATGCCATACACTCCTTTCATTATTAATTTATGACCGGGACCACATGCTGTCAAGGGCAGATTACTTTTTTCGCGGCTATTGCAGGGATTGCCGGGCAAAAAGTGAATAGTTAACTACATTGTTACCTCTACATAGACAGTTAATTCAATAATTATCAGCAGGAGGCAAATATGCGTATAACTTTTTATGGCGCGGCCCGGACAGTAACCGGCTCGTGCCATGTTGTGGAAGCGGCGGACAAAAAAATAATGATCGATTGCGGCCTGTTTCAAGGACACCGGCTGTCCCGCGAGCGAAACTATCTGCCCTTTGCCATGATACCCCAAACAGTGGATTATTTGCTCATCACCCACGCGCACATTGACCATAGCGGCCTAGTGCCCAAGTTATTTAGGCACGGTTTTCGAGGACGGGCGCTGGCCACCGGGGCCACCGTAGATTTGCTGGAGGTTTTGCTGCCTGATAGCGGGCATATACAGGAAATGGAGGTTGAGCGCCTTAACCGCAAAGCCATGCGGGCGGGCAAAAAACTAATTGAACCCATATACACCGCCGAAGATGCCTTTGCTTGTGTAAAGAAAATAGAACGGGCAAAATACAACCAGGTTATCAGCTTGGATGATAATATTACCGTACGATTCGCGGACGCCGGTCATATCCTGGGGTCATCTATACTGGAACTATGGGTGCGCGAAGGTCCGAAACAGACCAAACTGGTATTCAGCGGAGATCTGGGGGCTACCGGCAAACCCTTTGTCAAGGACCCTTCGATCATTGATGAGGCGGATTACCTGGTAATGGAGTGCACCTATGGTGACAGGCTCCACCGTGATAAGGGTGACCGGGTGGAAAAACTGCGCGCAGTAATTCAGGAGACCTATGAAAAGGGCGGCAACCTGATTATACCGGCCTTTGCGGTGGAACGTACCCAGGACTTATTGTATGATATAAATAAACTGTTGTTGAGCGGCCAACTGCCGCCCGTGCAGGTATATATAGACAGCCCCATGGCGGTGGCCGCCACTGAGGTCTTTAAACGGAATTATGAACACTTTGACCAGGAAACCAGCCGGTTAATATCAACGGGTGAAAACCCCTTGACCATGTCGGTACTGCACTTGTCCCGTACCGTGGAGGAATCCCGGGCCATCAACGAAATCAAGAGCGGTGCCATTATACTGTCAGCCAGCGGCATGTGCGATGCCGGCCGAATTAAGCACCACTTAAAACACAACCTTTGGCGGCCCGAGTGTACAGTGCTGTTTGTGGGCTACCAGGCCCCGGGCACCAAAGGGCAGCGGCTATTAAGCGGGGTACCTTCCATTCGTATTCACGGTGAAGAGGTGGCGGTGCGGGCGGACATCAGATCCATTGACGGTTATTCCTCCCACGCCGACCAGCGGGAGTTGCTGGACTGGGTAAATGCATACAAACAAAAGCCCGCCCGGGTTTTCCTGGTTCACGGTGATCCGGAGGCGCTGGCGACCATGGAAAAGTTAACACCGGAAAAAACCGGTGTAGCCGCGTATGCCCCGGCCTGGCAGGAAACCATAGAGTTAACGCCCGGAGTTGTCTTCAGCACCGAGGAACTGCATAAGGCCTACCAGGCCGTGGCGGCAAAAATGGATGATTTTATGCAGTCTACTCCCAACCAGAGCGATTTAAAACGGGTGCTGGAGCAGTTTAAACAGTTGGAAGCTCTGCTGGAGAAGATGAACAAAGCCGGTTAGTGAATGGTTAATAATGCAGGTGAAAGGAAAAAAATTGATGGACGATGGTTTTCAATTACACCGGTGCGGAGATCTGGCTTATTTAACCGTGCCGTCATTTACAGCCACCGGGTTGGTGGCACATGCCTTTACCACCAGGCAGGGTGGTATAAGCAGAAAGCCTTACCACTCTTTGAACCTGGGACTGCATGTGGGTGATGAGCCCCGCCATGTGGTGGCTAACCGGGAGCGAATCTGTAAAACGTTGGGCGCCGGTATTGATTGTTTGGTGGCGGGACAGCAGGTGCATGGTAACCGGGTGGTTACCGTCACTGCCGTCCATGGCGGCAGGGGAGCCACTTCCCTGCATGACGCTCTACCCGGCGTGGATGCCCTGGTGACCGGGGAACCTGGAATACTGCTTTCCAGTTACTACGCCGATTGTGTACCGCTGTTTTTTTTGGACCCGGTGCGCCGGGTAGTTGCCCTGGCTCACGCTGGTTGGAAGGGTACGGTGCTTGGTATAGGAGTCCAAACAGTGCGACATATGGTGGAGGAATATGGCTGCCGGGTGGACAATATTTTAGCTGCGGTGGGACCGGCCATCGGACCCTGTTGTTATGAAGTGGACGCTACCGTGATGGAGGCGGTGGAAAAGTGTTGGCCCGGCGGACCGGTACCAGCCCGCCCTGGTGAGCCGGGGCGCTGGTGGTTGGATTTGCCCGCAGTGAACCGGCGCCTGCTGCTGGGTGAAGGAGTGCTTGAGGGAAATATTACCATGGCGGACTGCTGCACAGCCTGCCGGGATGATTTGTTTTTTTCATACCGAAAACAAAACAGTTGTACCGGCCGAATGGCTTCGTTAATTATGCTGACCAGGGGATGATATTGTTGCCCAGAATTCTGGTTGTGGATGATGAAAAAAACATTGTGGAATTGATCAAGTTTAACCTGGAGCGGGAGGGCTTTCAGGTAATTGCAGCCTATGACGGTTTGGAGGCGGTCAAGGAAGCGCAGTCTAAAATGCCGGACCTCATCATACTGGACGTCATGCTGCCCCGGATGGACGGGTTGGAGGTATGCCGCAAGCTCAATCATAATTCGGCTACCAGAAACATACCCATTATCATGCTCAGCGCCAAGGGGGATGAACTGGATAAAATACTGGGGCTGGAAATCGGTGCTGATGATTATGTGACCAAGCCATTTTCTCCCCGGGAACTGGTGGCTCGGGTCAAGGCCAGGCTGCGCCGGGTGCAATCCGGTCCCGCAAATAACAGCCGTGAAGCCCGGGGAGCAAGGATGGTGCGGGGCCGTTTAATTATTGACCAGGAACGCTTTGAGGTGCTGGTGGACGGCGAACGCCAGGATCTCACCCCCAAAGAGTTTGAACTGCTGCGCTTTATTGCCAGTGAGCCGGGCAAAGTCTTCTCTCGTGATCACCTGCTGGAAAAAATTTGGGGTTATGACTTTGCCGGTGATTCCCGCACCGTGGATGTGCATATTAGACATTTGAGGCAAAAGTTAGAGAAATACAATGGTATGGATCAATATATTGAGACAGTGCGTGGAGTGGGTTACCGGTTCAGGGAGGTGCCCGGTGAATGGTAAAACGCTTTATCCAGGGGATTAGCTGGCGACCGGTGGCCAGTTATTTTTTTATGCTGTTGCTCTTCGGGACCATGCTCAAGCTTTATGCTGTGGAAAAGATCAATATTGCTGTTGCCGTGGTTGTATTCCTAATCTTTTCTGCGGGACTGGCCTGGCTGCTTTACCACCGGGTAATCAAGCCCCTCAACGAAATAACACTGGCGGCCCAGGAAATTGCCCGGGGTAATTTTGACCGGCAAATTAATATTTCCTCCCCGGATGAAATAGGGGATCTGGCCAGAAGCATTAATAATATGGCTGCCCGGCTGAGATCTACCATCGATGAAATCACCGAAGAAAAGAACCGGGTCCAGACCATATTAAACAGCATGGGCGACTGTGTGATGGCGGTGGATGGGGAGGGATACATCATTATGGTTAACCCGGTGGTGGAAACACTTTTTGGAATGAGCCAGGCGGAGTGTATGGGTATTAATATTTTAGAAGTAGTTCGCAATTATGATTTGGATCATTTATTGAAAAGAGTGCAGGCTTGTCAAAAGCCCCTGACCAGGGAAATTAAAATCCTTACCCCCGAGCTGCGCATTTTTTATCTGCATGTCGCGCCCCTGCACGGCAGCGGTCAGGGCGGCGGTGCGGTGGTGATAATGCGGGACATTACCGAGCGCAGGAATATGGAACAAATGCGCAGCGAGTTTGTAGCCAATGTATCCCATGAACTGAGAACACCCCTTACCTCTATCCGCGGCTTTGTTGAAACGTTACTGGAAAGCGGCACCGACGACCCCGAGATGAATAAACATTTTTTAGAGATTATTGCCGATGAAACCCGGCGGTTATCCAATCTGGTGGAAGAGCTGCTGAACCTGTCCAAAATTGAAGAGCGCCGGGTGGTGCATCGCTGGCGCCAGGTTACCATCGGCGAATTGATGGACCGGGCGCTGGCGGTATGCGGTGAACGGGCCGAAGCGAAGCAAATTGCCGTTAAAGCGAATATTCCTGCCCGGCTGCCCCCTTTTTACGGTGACCCCGATATGTTGGCCCAGGTGCTGATCAATTTGATGGATAATGCCATCAAATATACCCCGGCGGGCGGCAGTGTCACGGTGAGTACATCATTATACGGTGATGAGCTTAGATTGGATGTGGTGGACACCGGAGCCGGTATAGCGGCGGAAAGCCTGCCCCGTATATTTGAACGGTTTTACCGGGTGGAAAAGGCCCGCTCCCGGGAATGGGGCGGTACCGGTTTGGGGCTGGCTATTGTAAAACACATTATAAAAGGACACGGGGGGCGTATAGAGGTGAAAAGCGCCGTTGGTAAGGGTACTACATTTTCGGTATTCTTGCCCATGGACAGCCCCGAAAACAGTTAACAATAAAGGTATTTATATTTGACATGATAATGATAAGTTGATTTTATTAATAAAATGTTAACAGTGGTCTAACACCCGTCTAACCAACAACCTGTATAATTATAAAATACTGCTACGGTACAAAGGCCCTTCGTTCCAGTGTGCAGGTTTTTTAAGCATACTTTTTGGTAATGGAGTTTGAAATGAACAGTAAAGTATCGGTGCATGGATTAAATTTGTTTTATAAAGGTTTTCAAGCCTTGCGGGATATTAACCTGGAAATTTTAGCCAACCGGGTTACTGCCCTGATTGGCCCTTCGGGCTGCGGCAAATCAACTTTCCTGCGCACTTTAAACCGCATGAATGACCTGTATGAAGGCGTACGGGTGCAGGGGCGGGTTTTAATTGATGGTGATGATATTTACCGTGAAAGGTACGATGTCATGGCTCTGCGCAAAAAGGTGGGGATGGTATTTCAAAAACCCAATCCCTTTCCCATGTCTATTTATGACAACGTGGCTTACGGACCCCGGGTGCACGGTATTAAAAACCGCAGGCGGTTGGATGAGATTGTGGAAACAAGTTTGCGGGCGGCCTCCTTGTGGGATGAAGTAAGCGATCGCTTGCACCGGGGCGCCACGGGGTTATCCGCCGGGCAACAGCAGCGGTTGTGTATAGCCAGGTTACTGGCGGTGGAACCGGAGGTACTGCTGATGGATGAGCCCACTGCGACCCTGGATCCCATTGCCGCGTTAAAGGTGGAGGAGCTCATCAGGGTGTTAAAGCATGATTACACCATCATTATGGTGACCCGTAACACGCGGCAGGCGGCCCGGGTTTCCGACTATACAGCATTTTTTTTGGCCGGTGAACTGGTGGAGCATGGTATGACCGGCGACATGTTCACCATGCCCAAAGACCGGCGTACCGAAGACTATATAACGGGGCGTTTCGGCTAATAACAGGAGGAGTATGTATGACGGCCAGAAGCTACTTTGACAGGTCGTTGAAAGAAATACAGCAGGATATTTTACGCGTGGGCAGCCTGGTGGAGCAGGCGGTGTACGATGCCATCCAGGCGCTGGTACAGCAGGACATGGCCCTGGCCGCCCAGGTGATCATGGGTGATGAAATAATTGATGAACTATGCCTGGAGATTGAAGAGAAATGCGTCAGGTTAATGGCCACCCAGCAACCCATGGCCCGTGATTTGCGGGTTATCGTTACGGGCATCAACATATTAACCAGTCTGGAACGCATGGGCGACCATTGTGTGGACATCGCCCGGGCCACCATGTGTCTTACTGGTCATCCCTTTACGGTTCGGCCCGTGCAATACATACCTGAAATGGCGGATATTGTGCAGCAGATGGTCAAAGGCGGGCTGGATGCCTATGCTAAAGGTGATGTGTACAAGGCCATCGATATGTGTGCCATGGACGATGAAGTGGATTTTATTTTTAACCGCATATTCCGCGAGTTGATTGGCTGCATGAAAGAAAAACCGGCTAATATCCACCAGTCGGCTTATTTGTTGTATGTAAACAGGTATATTGAACGGATTGCCGATCATGCCACCAATATCGGTGAAGCTGTTATTTACCTGGTAACCGGTGAACGGCGGGAATTGAATTAGTATCCCAAAATTTTCACTATTTTAATCAATCGGGGTGTTTTTTTTTAATTCAGGCAGGAAATTTGCCTTTTGCGGGGTAGATAATAATATATACCAATTAAGGAAAGTTATTTATGCCAGGCGGCAAGTTTAAATAGACCGTTTTACCTATTTTAATCAATGCTAAGTTATGTAATTATGTTAACGTAAGGAATTATAAATTATACGGGCAAAGGAGGGAAGGTGTGGGCAAATACAGAGTGCGCCCCGGCCGGTTAATTCCCGCGCTGTTTGTGTTGCTGGGCGGGATCGGGTTAATCCTGTGGGGTGCCTTTAGCACACTGGCCTGGGCGAAAAACAATGTGCTGCTGCATTTGCTCGATATAACAGTCCTGGTTCAGGGAGAGGTCAGGGAAACCCTGGCCACCCAGGGGTTACTGATAAAACATGAGGAACCGGTAAAGGCACCGGTGTCCGGTCAGCTGCATTTGCTGGTACAAGACGGTGACCGTTTACGTACGGGGGCGTTAATGGCTGAGATAAGCGGTACTTCAAATGAAAAAATCTGGAGCCCCCGGTCGGGTATTTTTTGTACACACCTGGATAATTTGGAAAACTTGCTGGTGCCCGATATGATAGATGTATTGGACCTGGCTGCGGTTGAAAAAATAAGTAATAATATAACACCGGCTACGAATGAAGTGACGGGCGGGCAAATTATCGGTAAAGTGGTGGACAACCTGCAGCCGGTACTGGTTTTTATCCGTTTGGAAAACCCTGGTGAACATGTAACCCGTACATTTTCCAAGGATGCAGCAGTGACCTTGTTCTGGAATGGTGAAAAGTTAAACGGAAAAATTATGCAAATACATAGCGCAGACAGTGTACTTAATATGCTGGTGGAATTGCCGCAATACCCGGAAAAATACATTCACCAGCGGCGTGTAGAGCTTGATCTGGTGACCCGCCGGATGGCCGGCTGGCTGGTTCCCGAAGAGGCCATAGTTTTTAAAGAAGGTAAGCCGGGCATTTATATAGTGTCCAAGCAGATCGTACGCTGGATACCGGTGGCGGTGCAGGACCGTTTACAGGGTATGGTGGCGGTTAGCGGTGATAAAATAAACAATTCTGTGCGTTTTGTAAAGAACCCCGGCTGGGCGCGGGAAGGTGTCCGGCTGGATTAAGGGGGAGTTCCATGGGGTAGAGGAAAATTTGCAGCGGGTCAGGGAAAGGGTTCGCCTGGCTGCGGCCCGGTCGGGTCGTGAACCGCGGCAAATTAAAATCATAGCCGTGACTAAAGGCGTGGAGGTTCCCCGGGTGCGGGAAGTTGTGCAGCAGGGTATTACGGATTTGGGGGAAAACCGGGTTCAGGAAATGACCGGTAAAATCACCGCCCTGCCGCCGGACATAAACTGGCATATGATTGGTCACCTGCAGACCAACAAGGTGAAATATGTGGTGGGCCGGGTGGCACTCATTCATTCTTTAGACCGCTGGAGCCTGGCCGAGGAAATCAATCGCCGTGCTGTTAAAGTTGGAGTAGCGGTTGGGGTATTGGTGCAGGTAAATACCTCCGGAGAAAGAACCAAGCAAGGACTTACCCCTGGAGAACTGCCGGACTTTTTGACGGCTTTGCGGGATTTACCTCGAATAACGGTGCATGGATTGATGACCATTGCTCCTTACGCCCGGAATCCTGAAGAGGTGCGCCCTTATTTTAGAGAACTGCGGCTTCTGGCTGCAAAGCATAAACTAAAACATCTTTCCATGGGTATGACCAATGATTACGAAGTGGCGGTGGAGGAAGGTGCCGATATGCTTCGTTTAGGCACGGCAATCTTTGGCACTCGTGATATAAAAAAATAGTTACTTATTGAAATGAAAGGAACGGTGGGCAGCTTTGGCAAGATTAGTGGATAAAATGCTTAATTTCATGGGCTTTGAGGAAGAACAGGAAGAGAGCAGAGAACAGGAAATTCGTGCCCTGGAAGAAGAAAAGACAATCATTCAAAAGCCCAAGAAAAACAAGGCTCAAGTGGTTAGCCTGCATTCCCAGCGACAAATGCGTTTTTGCGTGGTCGAGCCCAGCAGTTTTGATGATGTTCAGGGTATGGCCGATCACTTGAAAAATCGCCGGCCGGTGATCGTCAACTTGGAGCAGGCCGAGCCGGAACTGGCCAAGCGGGTGGTGGATTTTGTCAGCGGGGCTACCTATGCACTGGACGGCAGTATGCAAAAGGTGGGGAAGGGAATCTTCCTTTTTGTGCCCAGTAATGTGGATATAGATATGGATATAAAGGAAAAAATCAGTGAAAAGGGTATTTTGGGCTGGATGAAGTAAGCATGGAAGGATGTTAAAAAGATGTCACTGGCAGGAAAAAAGTTCGGCTTTATCGGCGGTGGATCCATGGCCGAGGCTTTGATTACCGGGCTAATCGGGGCAAATCTGGTTGGCGCCGGGCAGGTGCTGGTTAGTGATCCCAGCGGGCAGCGCAGGGATTACCTGGCGGAAAAGTTTTCCGTTGGGGTAACCGTAGATAACAGCGCGGTGGTAGCCGGTAGCGATATTATCGTGTTAGCGGTAAAACCCTTTGTCATGGGTGAAGTACTGGACGAAACAGGTAGTGGTTTCAATCCTGATCATACTGTGATCTCCATCGCTGCAGGTATTACCACGACTTACATAGAAAAATCAATCGCTGATCAAGTACCGGTGGTACGGGCGATGCCCAATACACCGGCACTGTTGGGGGCAGGGGCCACGGCGGTGTGCTGTGGCCGGTGGGCCAGTGAGCAGCACAGGGAACTGGCCCTGGCGGTCTTTGGTGCGGTGGGCCGGGCAGTGACGGTGCCTGAAAAATTAATGGATGCGGTAACAGGACTCAGCGGCAGTGGTCCGGCATATATGTATATTATAGCCGAGGCGCTGGCCGACGCCGGAGTACGTATGGGACTGCCCAGGGATGTGGCGTTGACCCTGGCCTCCCAAACTATGCTGGGCGCCGCTCGGATGATACTGGAAACGGGTCGCCACCCGGCGGTGCTCAAGGATATGGTAACCACCCCCGGGGGTACCACCATTGAGGGCTTGTTTGCCCTGGAGGAGGGCGGCATCAGGGCCGCGCTGTACCGGGCGGTGGAAAATGCCTGCCGGCGTTCCGGCCAGCAATCCGGGGACGACAAATAACCAAACGGGGTGACTTATGAATATAGGTATTACGACGGTAATTTACTATGCCATAGAGGTATATACCTGGCTAATTTTTATACGCATTATCTTATCCTGGGTCAGGGTGAATCCCTACCAGCCCGTGGTTAGATTTATCTTTGAGACCACCGAACCGGTGCTGGGCTTTTTCAGAAGGCTGATCCCCCCGGTGGGTATGATTGATTTTTCTCCCATTGCCGCCTTTTTGGCTCTGCAAATACTGGCCACAGTGGTCATCAGGCTGCTTCATTCCATTGGTATATATTAAAATTACAACCTGATCTTGGCTTAATCGGGGTGAAAAATAAAATGGACCCGGATAAATTGCGGGACATGTTCACCAGGCCGGAAGACAGGGAAATATTAGCCCGGGCATTGGACCTGGCGGAAATGGTTGGCAAAAACCATCGCCCCCAGGCGACGGATTTCTATGATCCGGCTGCCTGTGCCATGATTGCCCGGGCTGTGGGATCTATCCCCGATCTGGCGGTGCTGGTGGACGGTGGTTATCCCGCGGCGGAAAGGTCGCGGGTATTAATTTTTCCGGATTACTTGCCTGCCGGGGAAGTGGACGCCGGCCTGGCCTTTTTAAACGTCCAGAGTAATTCACGTTTTCACACCCTCACCCACCGGGATTACCTTGGTGCGCTGCTGGGTCTGGGACTGCGCAGGGAAAAACTGGGTGATATACTGGTGCGTGAAGATGGTGCTCAGCTAATCGTGGCCGCAGAGGTGGCGGGAGTTATCAAGATGGATCTAACCGGCGTGGGCCGGGTGGGGGTTACGGTAAGTGAAATAAACCGCGACGGGCTTATTCCACCGGTAAAGAATTACCGTGAAATTAAGGTTACGGCGCAGTCATTGCGCCTGGACGCGGTGGCGGCTCATGGTTTTGGCCTATCCAGAACAAAGATGGCCCGGGAAGTCGCCGCAGGTAAGATATACCTCAACTGGCGCCCTTGCCTTGACCCTGCCACGCCGGTGCAGCCGGGAGATATGATTTCCGCCCGGGGTCGGGGCCGGGTGGCGGTGGAACAAACCGGTGGCCAGACTAAAAAGGGCCGTATAAACCTGTTATTACATCGCTACGGCACTGCCCGTTAAGTAACCCGGTTACCCCACCCCGGTCCGGTGTCACCCGGGTGGTGCCGGGTGTTGAAAGTCTAAAAGAAATTCTTTCATGGCGTTTTGTGCCCTGGAAAGGCATGCATGCAAGAGTGAAAGGTTAAGTGATTAACGTTTGTACATTGGATTATGGCTATGGTCATCTTATTTTACTGTCAGTTAAAAATCTGATAGGAGATGTTGCATGTGCTCACCCCCCTTGATATTCAGAAAAAAGAATTTCGACGCTCCTTCCGGGGTTATAATGAAGAAGAGGTAGACAAGTTCCTCGACCAGTTGGTGCAAAATTACGAGGCTTTGTATCTGGAAAACCAGTCCCTGAAGGAAAAGCTGGAAAACGGCGAAGCTGCCATGGCGCGCTATTTAGAAATGGAGAAAGTTATTAAGAATGCAGTTATCATGGCCCAAAAAAATGCCGATGACCTGGAGCGCAACGCCCGGCAAGAGGCCGAACTGTTGCTGGAAGACGCTCGCCTGCGGGCTGAAAAAATTATTGGTGATGCCGAGGGAAAGGCGGCCAGGACGCTTCAGGAGGCGCGGGAGCGGGCCCGGTATCGCATCGAGGAAGCTGAAAACCGGGTTAGAGATGTTATGGAGGAATACCGCCTGTTAAACAAGCAAGTTCAGATGTTCAGGGTTAAATTTCGCTCTTTCCTGGAGGCCCAGATAAGCTTGTTGGACGATCAGGAGGAAGAGGTATTGGAAATGATGAGTAACTTCGGGTCGGGTTGGCTTGAGGCGGCTGCGGGCCGGAATGGTGATGATGCCGGTGGTCGTGAGGATACGGACAGTGCTGCGGGTGCAGCCCGGGGCAATCTCCGTGCCGGGGAAGGCGACCCCGGTGAACAGGGTGATGATGGGGACAGGTAGTTATACCTGGTTCTAACCGGTATGGCATACATACGGTAATAGTAAACCTACCCCGGCGATGAGGACGGTGAGGTTATGTTGGATATTCAAGAGGATGCCGGTGGTGTGACTATAAAAATACGGGTACAGCCCAGGGCTGCCAAAAACCAGGTGTCCGGTATCATGGACGGCGCCCTTAAAGTGCGGCTTACTGCTCCTCCGGTGGACGGTGCGGCCAACAAAGCCTGTTGTGCCTTCATAGCTGAACTGCTGGGGGTGGCCAAAGGCCGGGTGGCGGTTTGCCACGGGCATACCGGGCGTAATAAAACTGTGCGGGTTGAAGGTTTGACCGCCCGGCAGGTGCTGGAACGGCTCAATTATTGACTGGCCGGGCGTTTTTATATATAATGGTATAGTTAAATTGTCGATATCAGGTTGCCTGTGATCGGGACGAGTAAACGGTGCGGCTGCCCAGAGAGCCCGGGTGTGGTGTGAGCCGGGTGCAGTGTAAACCGCTTGAAAATCACCCGGGAGGCGACGGCTGAAATCCTTTAGGGAGATTAAGCTTGTCCGGTGGCCGCCGTTAACGGCCATATAAGCGGGATCGGTCTTTTTTATAACGGCCTAATATTTTCGCCGGCGGCCGGTCCAATCAGGGTGGTACCACGGAAAACATCCGTCCCTTTGCCGGGACGGTTTTTTATTTTTGTCAAATCATCATGATTGAGGTGACATTATGGATTACGGAAAAACCCTTAATTTACCCCAAACCGACTTTCCCATGCGAGGCAACTTACCCCAGCGGGAACCGGAAATCATGCAGTTCTGGGAAGAAAATAATATTTATCGCCAGGTACAGCAGCATAACAGCGGCAAACCCAAATTTATATTACATGACGGCCCCCCCTATGCCAACGGCCATATTCACCTGGGGCACACTTTAAATAAAGTGCTCAAGGATATTATTGTCAAGTTTCATTCCATGGCGGGCTACGATGCCCCCTATATTCCGGGCTGGGATACCCATGGCCTGCCCATCGAGCAGCAGGCCATCAAAAACCTGGGCCTTAACCGCCACGCCGTGGACACGGTGGCTTTCCGGCAGAAGTGCCGGGAATACGCATTGAAATTTGTGGACATTCAGCGGGAAGAATTTAAACGCCTGGGCGTGCGGGGGGATTGGGAACGCCCCTATCTAACCCTGATGCCCCACTTCGAGGCCCGGCAAATAGGCGTATTCGGCGAAATGGCCAAACGGGGCTATATTTACAAGGGATTAAAACCGGTGTACTGGTGCGCCACCTGTGAAACCGCCCTGGCCGAGGCCGAGGTGGAATACGCCGATAAAAAATCTCCTTCCATCTATGTTAAATTTCCGGTGCGGGACGGCAAGGGAGTATTGCCGGAGGAGAATACCTATGTGGTCATTTGGACCACCACTCCCTGGACACTGATTGCCAACCTGGCCATAACCCTGCACCCGGAATTTGACTACATTCTTATGGAGTCCGGGGGGCAAAGGCTGCTGCTGGCCAAAGAGCTTCAGGGACAGTTTTTAAAAGAAACAGAGCTGGCCGGGGGGAACATCACCGGTGTATTCAAAGGTAATGAACTGGAGGGTATTGTGTGCGGTCACCCCTTCATTGACCGCGACTCGGTGCTTATCCTTGGCGACCATGTTACCCTGGAAGCGGGCACAGGCTGCGTGCACACCGCACCGGGGCATGGCCATGAAGACTATCTGGTGGGTCTTAAATATAAATTACCCATCCTTTCACCCGTGGACGGCCAGGGACGTTTCACCGGTGAAGCCGGTCAATTCAGCGGTCAAGTATATCACGAAGCGAACCAGGGTATCCTGGATGTTCTACAGCAAGGCGGTGCGCTGGTTAAATCCGGTAACATAAGCCACCAGTATCCGCATTGCTGGCGCTGTAAAAAACCGGTATTCTTCCGGGCTACCGAGCAGTGGTTTGCCTCCATCGACGGCTTCCGCCAGGCGGCCCTGGATGAAATAGACAAGGTGCGCTGGATACCCGCCTGGGGTCGGGACAGAATTCACAATATGGTGGCCAACCGGGGCGACTGGTGTATTTCCCGCCAGCGTACCTGGGGTGTACCCATCCCCATATTCTATTGCCGGTCTTGTAACAAGGAAATTGTCAATGATGAAACCATAAGCCACTTGCAAGGGCTCTTCCGGGAACACGGTTCCGACGTGTGGTTTGCCCGGGAGGCGGCGGAACTGGTACCGCCGGGACTAACCTGTCCGGCCTGCGGGGCTACGGAATTTACCAAGGAAACCGATATTATGGATGTGTGGTTCGACAGCGGTTCCAGTCACCTGGCCGTGCTGGATGAACCGGATATTTGGCCGGAGCTCAACTGGCCGGCTGACTTATACCTGGAGGGCAGTGACCAGCACCGGGGGTGGTTTAACTCATCCTTGAACACATCGGTGGCGGTGACGGGGCAGGCCCCTTACCGGGCGGTGCTCACCCACGGCTTTTTGGTGGATGAAAACGGGCGCAAAATGAGTAAATCACTGGGCAACGTGGTGGATCCATTAAAGGTGATTAAGCAAATGGGTGCCGATATACTAAGGCTATGGGTTTCCTCGGCGGACTACCGGGGCGATCTGGCGGTGTCCCAAAACATTCTCAAACAGCTAACCGAGGCTTACCGGAAAATAAGGAACACCTGCCGGTTCATGCTGGGTAACCTTTATGATTTCAAGCCTGAACAAGATAGTTTACCCTATGATAAAATGCCCGAGTTGGACCGTTATGCCTTATTGAAGTTGCACCGGCTGATTGAGAAAGTATTGGAGGGGTATCGCAATTACGAATTCCACGTGGTATATCACGCCATCCATCATTTTTGCACGGTGGATATGAGCAACCAGTACCTGGACATTGTTAAAGACCGGCTTTACTGTGAAAAGGCCGACTCGGAACTGCGCCGGTCCGCCCAAACGGTGATGTACCAAACGTTGCATGCTCTGGTGCGCCTGCTTACTCCCATACTGGCCTTCACCACCGAAGAAATATGGCGTTACGTGCCCAAGACGGCGGATGCGCCGGTAAGTGTTCAGCTTACTGAAATGCCCGAGCCCAACGAGCTTTACCTGGATGTGGCCCTGGAGGAAAAATGGGGTCAATTGATGAAAATACGCAGCCTGGTTACCCGGGCACTGGAAAAGGCTCGCCAGGAAAAGGTAATCGGCAACTCCCTGGAGGCTCGGGTGCATCTGTACGCTGATGAAAAAATTACTGAATTTATTAAGCCGTACTACAATGACCTGGCCGTGCTGTTCATTGTCTCGGGAGTTACTATGCACGCTTTTGCTGAAAAAACAGCCGCTGCTATAGCGTCCGATGATATGCCCGGCCTGGCTGTTGGTGTTTCCCGGGCCGCCGGTGCCAAGTGCTCCCGCTGCTGGATGTACCACGAAGATGTGGGGCAAAACGAAGCTCACCCCGAAACATGCCCCCGCTGTGCCACAGTGCTGGGGGGGCAGGCTTAAAGTTTTATAGACTAATCGACAAATGCCTGCAAAAAATACAGTAATTCAAAAACTGTTTGTTATAAGATACTGTTTGCCCGGGTGACTGTTTTATCTTGTAATGATCCTTCTTTGTTAAAATACAGGCAAAAGAGGCGATAAAGGATAGTCTTTGTTATCCTTTGTCGCCTTCTTTATTATTAAGATTGTTATGTTTAATTGCCTTCGTTGGCCAAGCTGCTATCGGACTGAGTAATATCTCGGCTGAGCATTTCAGAGACAGTCACCGGTTCTAGACCGCGTTCCCGGAGTTTTTGGATTATTACCGGTAAAGCCTGCAGTGTGTTCACGTGACCTTCATGCATTACAATGATGGAGCCCGGCTTAACTTGCCCCAGTACGCTGGCCACAATTTGGTCCGGAGGGGGATCCTCCCAGTCCCTGGGATCTACATCCCAGATGATCACTTTGTAGCCGTGCTGCTCTGCGGTTGCCAGCAGGACATCACTGCGTGCGCCATATGGGGGGCGCAGCAGGCTTACCGCCTGTCCCACTGCGGCCTGTACCTCGTTAGCCACAAGGCGCATGTCTTCAGCGATGGCTTCGGCTGTTAACTCGTCCAACCGGGCATGCTGCCAGGAATGACTGCCTATTTCATTACCCTGTTCCGCCACCCGGCGGGCCAGTTCGGGATAGTATTTAATACGCTGGCCAACCATGAAGAAAGTAGCCCGGACATTGAGCTTGTCCAATACTGCCAGGTACTGTTCGGTCATTTGGGGAAATGGACCGTCGTCGAAGGTTATGGCTACCATATTATGGACACTGTCCACTCTTTTAATTAACTGGTTGCCTGTATTGGATGCCGGTACTGCCGGCGGTGCAGGCGTTTGCGGGGTAATGCTGTCACTGGGGTTGGTTATGTTTTCCGGGGTTTCAGGGGCGACTTCTGTTGGTTCCTTTTGTACCGGGACTACACTTTGTTCGGTACCGGGAGATGAGAAACTTTCTGGGGCACCGTTTTTATCACCGGACTGCCATTGTGATTGCCCGGACTCATTTGTTCCCTGGTTTGCAGCCGGCGGGCTTTTAAGCGGCTCATTTTTTTGCTGGTCTGTATCCGCCCCGGCATATTCCCCATGCAAGCTGGATGGGGGGTGGGCATAAGTGGGATAATAGAATACACAGAAACAAACACCCAATAAAAACATTATCCCGGACATAACACGTAAAGAAGTGGATGACATAATTTTACTTCCTCTCCCGGAAAATTTGTACACGCTTATAAATAATAGACGATTTATAGTAGATTTTGTTGCATTGAATAACTGTTATTTGAAACAAACATTTAGTGCATGCCCATAGAAGTGAAAAGCGTGTTGGGTTCCTCCCGGCGTTGGTATTAAATTAAATGCAACTGGGCGTTTCTGTGCAACAATTGACCGAATATTCGTAAAATTTATCTGGCTTAACAATAACATATAAATAAATGACAAAGAGGTGTTTCGGGTGCTAAGTGATTTCTTACATTGTCTGGAAACGGAAGTGATTAAAAGGGATCCCCGGATAACCGGGCTGGAGATGGTTTACCCGGCAAGCGGGCAAAAAAGGCTGCAACTCATAGTATCCGTTTTACATTTGGAGCGGCGGGAATTACGTATACCGGTGACGGTTTCCCTGGAAGATATAAATGAGGGCAACTTACCACCGGTCATAGGCGTAATCCTTCAAACGGTGGATTTGAGTACCTGGGGATTATGGGGCTGTAAACATGTGCGGGAATCGGTGAAGGTCACAGCATAACTGTGCCTTTAAAAGTAGACCCGGCACGGCAGACGTTCGCTATTAAGAACGACCGCTGTTGCCGGGTTGCCTAACTGTACTGGAACACTGTAGTTAAACGTTTTAAAATAGAAATTCAAGCAGAATAATATGCGGGAGATAATAAAAATGGAAAACAATTGAGGTTGCATTAAATAGTTGCGGCCTCAATTTATTATTTGGTGTAAAATATATATCAAAGTTAATAGTAACCCATATAAGGAAAGGTTCCTGATGCTTGGCCGAATGTCTATCAATTTTAATGATCGATATTGACTTTTTTAAAAAAATCAACGACACTTATGGTCATTTGACTGGCGATCAAGTTATAAAGGATATTGCAATGGCTTGTAAAAAAAGAATACGTAAAACGGACATTATTGGACGTTACGGCGGTGAGGAATTTGCTGTTTTGTTACCTGCTGCGGATATAAACAATGCAAAAAGTATAGCTGAACATATCTATATAGCCCCTTAAAAGGATTTGAGTCTTATCCCTAAATGATATAAACTTTAATCAACAGAAGGGGGATAAGAATGCAGCGCAAAAGATACCCTAAAGAATTTAAAGAACAATTAATTCAGGAAGCAGCGGAAACCGGCAATGTTGGACAAGTAGCTAAACGCCATGAAATAAGCCCCAAAACCCTTTACCGCTGGATTAGTGATTCAAAACACAAAGCGTGGGAGTATACAAGCAGCGGTGCAAAGAAAACAGCAGTTTACGTACCCTCACCTCAAGAGTTTA